>NZ_JBFBGK010000013.1:0-107511 GCF_040684615.1 Streptomyces sp. NPDC089919 | reverse complement strand
CCGGGGCCCGGGGCGGGGGGGGGCCGGCCCGGCCCGGGGGGGGGCGGGGGGGGGGGGGGGCGCCCGCGGCCCTGGGGGGGCCGGGCGCCCGCCCGCGCGCCGTCAGGCCTTGACGTTGACCGCGGTCCAGGCGGCGGCCACGGCCTTGGCCTCGGCGCTGTTCGCGCCGTAGAGGTCGGCGGCGGCCTTCAGGGTCCCCACACGGGCCCCCTTGTAGTCCGTGGTGGAGGTGAAGTACGAGGTCAGCGCCTTGTACCAGATCTGCACGGCCTTGTCCCGGCCGATACCGGCGACGGTGGAGCCGTCCACGGTCGGGCTGTCGTAGTGCACGCCGTTGATGTCCTTGGCGCCGCTGCCCTCGGACAGCAGGTAGAAGAAGTGGTTGGCGACGCCGGAGGAGTAGTGGACGTCGAGGTTGCCGACGCCGGCGCTCCAGTAGTCGGCCGAGCCGCGGCCGTCCCTGCTCGGCTTGTCCTGGTAGCGCAGCGGCGTGCCGTTGCCGAAGATGTCGATCTTCTCGCCGAGCAGGTAGTCGCCGGTGTCCTTGGCGTTGTTCGCGTTCCACTCGACGGCGGTGCCGAAGATGTCGGAGGTGGCCTCGTTCAGGCCGCCGGACTCCCCGGAGTACTCCAGGCCCGCGGTGGCGGAGGTGACGCCGTGGCTGAACTCGTGGCCGGCCACGTCGAGCTGGGTGAGCGGCTTCTTGTTGCCGTCCCCGTCGCCGTAGGTGATGGTGAAGGAACTGTCGTCCCAGAAGGCGTTGACGTAGGCCTTGCCGTAGTGGACCCGGGAGACGGGGGCCCGGCCGTCGTTCTTGATGCCGTTGCGCTTGAGGACGTTCTTGTAGAAGTCCCAGGTCTGCGCGGCGCCGTAGGCGGCGTCCACGGCCGCGGTCTGGTTGTCGGCCGGGCTGCCGGTGCCCCACTTGTTGTCGGCGTCGGTGAAGACGGTGCCCTTGCCGCTGGTCTTGTGCTTGAGGTCCACGGTGCTGGAGCCGCCGCGGACGCTGTCGACCAGGCTGTACGTCGACCCCGACTTGGTGGTGTTGAGCGTGACGGTCCCGCTGTACTGGGAGACGCCGGAGCCGGTGGCGGCGGCCTGGGCGGCCGGCTTCGCGGCGCTCGCGGTGCCCCGGCCGGTGCGGCCGTCGGTTATGGAGTCGATCAGCTGGGCCTCGTACAGCTTCGCGCCGGTGGCGGCGTCGGTGACCACCCGCAGCCGGCTCGGGGTGACCCCGTCCTGCTGCACGCCGGTGACCAGGGTCTCGTAGGCGAGGACCGGCGTGCCGGTGGCGGCCCAGACGACCTTGCGGGGGGCCTGGCCGGCGGCGGCGCCGGTGGTCTTCGCGGCACGGGCGGTGCGCACCGCGGCCGAGGCGGCGGCGGCCGGGGTCTGCTTCGGGGTCAGCGAGGCGACGGTGATGGCGGCCCGGACGGCCTTGGTGACGTCCTCGACGGTGCCGTCGGCGGCCCGGTGCACGATCAGGTCGCCACCGAGCACCGGCAGCCCGGCGTAGGTGCGCTCGTAGCGGGTGTGCACCGTGCCGTCCGCGTCCCGTACGACGTCCTTGACGACCAGCTGCTCCTGGGCGCCGAGGCCCAGCGTGCGGGCGGTGGCCGCGGCGGAGGTGCGGTCCTGGGACACCGGGGCGGACCCGGCCGACGCGCTGGCGGCAGCGGCGGCGAGCAGCGTGCCGGTGAGGACCACGGCGCCGGAGGTGAGTGCCAGGCGGCGGGCCCGGCTGCCGGTGGGGGTGAACGAAGACATGCGGTTTCTCCAGAGTTCATGGGGGGGTTGGACGGGATCGCCGCCCAGCCGTACACGGAGGACTGCCTGGACTGTTCGGTACTGCCTTGATGACCACGGACCTTCGCAGCCCGCCGCGCACATGTCACAGGGCATAAGTGGATCTTCGACAGGTCATGTCCGTTTTGCCGGGCGCCTCTTCATCGGAAGGACAAGGCCGTGACATGCACCGACACGGATGGCATATAAAGCCGCAACATCCGTGCAAAGAACGTGACGTTCCGGTCGGAGGCGCCAAGTGACCCGTGCGTACTGCACGTCGGGCTGATGACAAACACGACTGTCGGGGGGTGTCGGCGCCATGACACCTTGAAGCACGTCACCGACCGAGGGAGCAGGTGTGAACAACGGGCACGCGGCCTTCTGCGACGCAGACCGCTGGTTCTACGACGCGCCGTACCGGCGGGCCGGCGAGAGCTTCCCGGCCGCCCTGGCTCCCGTCCCCGAGGGCTGGACCTCGCACCGGAGCGGCGACTGGCTGGCCCTGCGGCCCCTCGGTCTCGAACTGCCCACCCAGGGCTGGAAGATCCACGTCTCGGCCTGCCTGGACAACGCGGAGACCGTCCTCGGCAAGGTCCACGCCTACTGCGTCGAGCGCCGGACCGCCTTCAAGTTCGTGCCCAGCCGCTACCTGCTGCACCTGCGCAACGCCAAGTACGCCGACCGCGCGGCCAGCGGGAAGTTCCTCACCGTCTACCCGGCCGACGCCCAGGACTGCCGGCGCATCGCCGAGGACCTGGACGCCCTGCTGGCGGGCGAGCCCGGCCCGTACATCCTCAGCGACCTGCGCTGGCACGACGGCCCGGTCCACCTGCGCTACGGCAGCTTCACCCTGCGGCACTGCTACGACGAGGACGGCGAACTGGTGCCGGCGCTCCAGGCGCCCGACGGCCGGCTGGTGCCGGACGCCCGGGGCCCGGTCTTCCAGCCGCCCGCCTGGGTCGAACTCCCCGACTTCCTCGAGCCCCACCTGGACCGGCGGGCCGCGGTCACCCTCGGCGAGGTCCCGTACACGGTGGAGCGGGCCCTGCACTTCTCCAACGGCGGCGGGGTCTACGCCGGACGCGACACCCGCACCGGCGAGCCGGTGGTCCTCAAGGAGGCGCGGCCCTTCGCCGGGCTGGCCGCCGACGGGGCCGACGCCGTGACCCGGCTGCACCGCGAGCGCCGGGCCCTGGAGCGGCTGGACGGGCTGACGTGCGTACCGGCCGTCCGCGGCACCTTCACGGTCGGGGACCACCACTTCCTGGCGCTCCAGTACCTGGAGGGCAAGCCGCTCAACACCTACTTCGCCCGCCGCCACCCGCTGATCGAGGCCGACCCCGACCCGGCGGAGCTCGCCGCCTACACGGACTGGGCGCTGAAGATCCACGCGCGGGTGACCGAGGCCGTCGAGGCCGTGCACTCCCGCGGCATCGTCTTCAACGACCTGCACCTCTTCAACATCATGGTCGCGGAGGACCCCGCCACCGGCGAACCCTCCGTCGCCCTGCTCGACTTCGAAGCCGCCGCCCACGTCGACGAGGGACTGCGGCAGACGGTCGCCAACCCGGCCTACGTCGCCCCGCCCGACCGGCGCGGCTTCGCCGTGGACCGGTACGCCCTGGCCTGCCTGCGGCTGGCCCTCTTCCTGCCGCTGACCAGCCTGCTGGTCATGGACCGGGGCAAGGCCGCGCACCTCGCGCAGATCGCGGCGGAGCAGTTCCCGGTGCCCCGGGCCTTCCTCGACGAGGCGGTACGGGAGATCCTGGCCGGGGCCGACGACGCCTCAGGGGTGCAGACCCCGCCGGGGGCCGTCGCCCCCGGTGGCGCGGTACCCGCCCCGCCCGTGCCGTACCTGCCCGCCGACCCGGCCGACTGGCCGGCCGCCCGGGACTCCCTGACGGCCGTCCTGCACGCCACCGCCACCCCCGGCCGCGAGGACCGGCTCTTCCCCGGGGACCCGGCGCAGTTCGCCACCGCGGGCGGCGGGACCGCCTTCGGGTACGGCGCCGCCGGGGTCCTGTACGCGCTCGCCGAGACGGGCGCGGCGCCCTGGCCCGAGGCCGAGGAGTGGCTGCTCGCCCGGACCGCGGACCCCGCCTCCGGCACCCCGCTCGGCTTCTACGACGGCCTGGCCGGACTCGCCTGGACGCACCGGCGGCTCGGCCACCACGACCGCGCCGGCGCCCTGGCGGAACAGCTGCTGGCGACGCCCTGGCAGTCCGTCGGACCCGACCTGCACAGCGGCCTGGCCGGCATCGGCCTGGCCCTGGACTCCCTGGGCACCGCCACCGGCGACACCCGCCTGCACAGCGCCGCGCTGCGCTGCGCCACACTCGCCGCCGAGGCGGCCACCGGGCTCAAGCGCGCCGGACTGCTCCACGGCCACAGCGGGATCGCCCTGCTGCACCTGCGGCTGTACGAGCGCACCGGCGACCCCGAACTGCTGCGCCGGGCCGGACACCTGCTCCACCGGGACCTGGACCGCTGCGTGACCAGCGCGTTCGGCACCCTCCAGGTGGACGAGGGCTGGCGGACCATGCCGTACCTCGGCGCCGGCAGCGTGGGCATCGGCGCGGTCCTCGACGACTGGCTCTGCCACGCGACCGACGACCGCTTCGAGAAGGCCCGGACCCAGATCGTCCAGGCGGCCCAGGCGACCTTCTACGCCCAGCCCGGCCTCTTCCGCGGCGCCGCCGGCATGATCCTCCACCTGTCCCGGACCACCACTCCCGGCCCGGGCACCCGGGCGGCCGACGTCGCCCGGCAGATCGAGGCCCTGTCCCGGCACGCCCTGCGCCACGAGGGACGACTCGCCTTCCCGGGCGAGCAGATGATGCGCCTGTCGATGGACCTCTCCACCGGCACCGCCGGCGTGCTGCTCGCCCTGGGCAGCGCCGCCACCGGCGGCCGGGCGCACCTGCCGTTCCTCCCGCCGCCGCGCACCGCGGCGGCCCCAGAGCCGGTCCCCCACGAGGGGGCCGTACCCCATCGGAACACCCCAGCGAAGGAAAGGAACCTGCGATGACCCTTCTCGACCTGCAGTCGATGGAGACCTCCAAGGACGAGACCTCCGAGGCCGCGTACCTCCACGGGGGCGGCAGCCGCGCCAGCCTGCTCCTGTGCGGCGACAGCAGCCTGAGCATCACCACCTGTAACTGATACAGGTCCCACCGGACCTGTGACCGACAGCAGGTCCCTCCGGGCCCGGGCGGCTTGCCGCCCGGGCCCGCACCTCATCCCGGACCCGCCCGCGCGGGCACGAGAGGAGCCGCCGCCGATGACCCCGACCGACGACCCCGGCGAGGCGGCGGCCGCCCGGAGCGCCGACCGGGCGCTGCGGGCCGCCGCCCGGCACAGCGCCGGCCGCACCGCCGCCGTGTTCGGCTGCTCGCTGGCCGCCGCGGGCGCGGCACTGGCCGAGCCGGCCGTCCTCGGCCACTGCCTCGACCTGCTGCTGCGCCGGGACCCGGACGCCACCCGCTGGGCCCTGTGGTGCGCGGCGCTGACCGCCGCCGAGGTCCTGCTCGACGCCGCGACCACCCGGCTCACCGGCAGCGTGGACGCCCGGTCGGCCGCCCGGCTGCGCCGCGGCGCCCTGGCCGCCCTGCTGCGCACCGCCCCGCACCACGCCGAGCGGTACCCGCCCGGCGAGACCGCGGCCCGGCTGACCGCGCACGCCACCGCCGCCGGGACCGTCCCGGCCGCCGCGGCCACCGCCGTGACGGCCCTGCTGCCGCCGCTCGGCGGGCTGGTGGCCCTCTTCCTCGTCGACGTCTGGACCGCCCTGGCGTTCCTGGCCGGACTGCCCGTACTGGTGCTGCTGTTGAAGGCCTTCACCCGGGACTCGGGGGCCAGCGTGGGCCGTTACCAGCAGGTGCAGCTCGCCCTCGCCGGCCGGCTCACCGAGGCCCTGGCCGGGGCCCGCACCATCGCCGCGGCCGGCACCGGGGAGCGGGAGGCCGCCCGGATCCTGGCGCCGCTGCCCGAACTGGGCCGGGAGGGGCGCACCACCTGGCGGATCTACGGCGCGACCATGGCCCGGACCGGCACCCTGCTGCCCCTGCTGCTCTACGTGGTCCTCGGCGTGGGTGGCGCCCGGCTCGCGGCCGGCGCGCTCGGCGTCGGGGGGCTGCTCGCCGCCGTCCGGTACGCGGGCCTGGCGGCCGGCGCCGGGGCCGTCACCGGCCGGCTGGCCGCGGTGGCGCGCGGCCGGGCCGCCGCCCGCCGTACCAGCGCCCTCCTCGACCTGCCCGAACTCCCCTACGGGACCCGGGAGGAGGTCCCCGACGGGCCCGGCACTCTGGAGCTGCGCGGGGTGCGGGTGGTGCGGGCGGGCCGGCCCGTGCTGGCGGCGGACCTGCGGATCCCGGGCGGCACCACCACCGCGGTGGTGGGCCGGTCGGGCGCCGGGAAGACCCTGCTGGCCGCGGTCGCCGGCCGGCTCACCGGCTGCGACCGGGGCACGGTCCTGCTGGACGGCGTCCCGCTCGAGGAGTTCGCACCGGCCGCGCTGCGCCGGGAGGTCGGGCACGCCTTCGCCCGGCCGGCGCTGTTCGGGGAGTCCGTCGAGGCGGCCCTCGCCTTCGGCGCCCGGCCGGCGCCCGGCCCGGCGGCGGTGCGGGCCGCGGCCCGGGCGGCCGGGGCGGACGCGTTCGTGCGCCGGCTGCCCGAGGGCTACCGGACCGCGTTGACCGACGCGCCGCTGTCCGGCGGGGAGCTGCAACGCCTGGGCCTGGCACGGGCGTTCTGCCGGGTCGGCCGGCTGCTCGTGCTGGACGACGCCACCTCCAGCCTGGACACCGTCACCGCCCGCGAGGTGCAGCGCGCCCTGGACCACGACGTACCGGCCGGCACCCGGCTGGTCGTCACCCACCGCACCGCCACGGCCGCCCGCGCGGACCTCGTGGTCTGGCTGGAGGACGGCCGGATCCGGGCCACCGGGACCCACGCGGACCTGTGGCGGGACCCGGCCTACCGCGAGGTCTTCGGCGCCGGCGGAGCCCCGGCCGCCGCCGCGGCCGACGGGTCCGCGGGGGCCGGTTCCGGAGCGGACGACGGAGCGGACGACTCAGCGGATGGCGCAGCGGCCGGCGGACCCGCCGCCGGCCCGGGCGTCCGGGAGGCGGTCCGGTGAGCGAGTCCGACGCGTGGCGGCGGGTCGGCGCCGAGGGGCGGCGCTTCCTGCGGGGGCGCCGGCGGACCCTGGGCGCCCTCGCCCTGTGGTCCCTGCTGGAGTCCGCCCACACCTTCCTCGGCGGGTACGCGGTGGCCCGCGCCCTCGACGACGGCTTCCTCGCCGACCGGCCGGGGACCGGCGCCGGCTGGCTCGCGGTGGCCGGGGCCGGGGCCCTCCTCGGCGGGTTCGCCCTGCGCGGGGTCTTCGCCGGCCTCGCGGACCTGGTCGAACCGCTGCGGGACGGCCTGGTGCGGCGGGCCGTCCGGCAGGCGCTGGAGCGCGCCCTGGCCGATCCGGCGCGGCCGGCCGGCGCGGCGGCCGTCTCCCGGCTCACCCAGCAGACCGAGATGGCCCGGGACTCCTTCGCGGGCCTGGTGCTGGTCGCCCGGTCCTTCGTGTTCACGGCCCTCGGCGCACTGGCCGGGATGGCCGCGCTGGCCCCGGTGCTGCTGCTCTTCGTGCTGCCCCCGCTGCTCCTGGGCACGGCCGGCTTCCTGCTCACGCTGCGCCCGGTGGCGCGGGTGCAGCGGCGGGCCCTGGACACCGACGAGGCGCTGGCCGCCCGGGCCGGCGAACTGGCCGCGGGGCTGCGGGACGTGGTCGCCTGCGGCGGCGGGGCCGCGGCGGGCGCCCCTGCGCAGGCGCTGATCGCCGAGCAGGAACGCCTGACCGGCGTGCTGGCCCGCTGGACCGCGCTGCGCACGCTCGCCCTGGGGGTGGCGGGCCGGCTGCCCGTGGTCGTCCTGCTGCTGGGCGCGCCCTGGCTGATCGGGCGGGGCCTGAGCGCGGGCGCCCTGGCCGCCGCGCTGACCTATCTGGTGCAGTCGCTGCTGCCCGCCCTGGACGCCCTGATGAACGCCCTCGGGGCCTCCGGCACCCGGCTGTTGGTGGTCCTGGACCGCTTCTGCCCCACCGGCCCGCCGGGCGGACCCGCGGCCGACCCGCAGGGCCCGCGGCCGGCGGCGCCGGAGCCCGGCGGACGGTCGGCACCGGAACCCGCGGCCGAACTGCGGCAGGTGCGCTTCGCCTACGGACCCGGGGCCCGGCCGGTGCTGGACGACCTCGACCTGGAGCTGCGCGCGGGCGAGCACCTGGCCGTGGTGGGCCCGAGCGGGATCGGCAAGTCCACCCTGGCCGCGCTGCTGGCCGGGCTGCTGCCGCCCGACCGGGGCAGCGTACGGGTGGCCGGGGAGCCGGCCCGGCGCGGCGGTGCGCCCGGCCTCGGCCGGGCCCCCGACCCCCGCCGGACCCTGCTGCCCCAGCAGGCGTACGTGTTCACCGGTACGGTCCGCGAGAACCTCTGCCACCTCTCCCCCGCCCCGGTGCCGCCGGACCGGCTGGAGCGCGCCGTGGCCGCGCTCGGGGCGGCCGGGCTGGTGGCGCGGCTGGGCGGCCCGGACGCCCCGGTCGACCCGGCCGCGCTCTCCCAGGGCGAGCGCCAGCAGCTCGCCCTGGTCGCCGCCTACCTGTCCCCGGCCCCGCTGCTCCTGCTCGACGAGGCCACCTGCCACCTCGACCCGCGGGCCGAGGAGCACGCCGAACGCGCCCTGGCCCGGCGTCCGGGCACGCTGGTGGTGGTGGCCCACCGCATCTCCTCGGCGGCCCGGGCGGACCGGGTCCTCGTCCTCGACGGGACCCGCGCCCTCCTCGGCACGCACGCGGACCTGCCGGCCCGGTCACCCCTGTACCGCGAGCTGGTGGGGGTCTGGAACGACGAAGGGTGAGGGGTGTCCGGCGGTGCCCGACGGGCCGGGGCATCAGACCCAGCCGGCCTTCCGGGATATCCGGATCGCGTCTATCCGGTTGCGCGCACCGGTCTTGCGGGTCACGGCGGCCATGTAGTTGCGCACCGTCCCGCAGGCCAGGTGCAGGGCGTGGGCGATCTCCGCGACGGAGTCCCCCTCCGCGGCCCGGGCCAGCACGCTCAACTCCCGTGGGCTCAGCGGCACCTCGTCGGCGTCGAGGAGGGCCGAGGCCAGCGAGGCGTCGACGAACCGCTCCCCGGCGGCGACCTTGCGGACGGCCCGCACCAGCCGGTCCGGCGAGCCGTCCTTGTCCACGTACCCGCGGGCCTCGGCCCGCACCCCCCGCCGCAGCGAACCGGGCGCGCCGGGCCGGGCCAGCACCAGCAGCGGCGGCGAGGGCTCGGACCGCGGTCCGGCGGCGCCCGTCCCGGCCGCGGCCCCGAGCGTGGCCGAGGCGCCCGGACAGTCGAGGTCGACGACAGTCACGTCCGGCCGTAAGGACTCGGCCTGGCGCGCGGCGGTCCGCCAGCCCGCGGACGTGACGTCGAAACCGCCTTCGCATCTCAGAAGGGCGGCGAGGCCGGACCGCACGAGGCTGACGCTGTGCAGGACGAGGACCTTGGTCATTTCGGGGGCTCTCCTCGGGTACTGATCGACGGGCACCACCTGCGGGTGCCCAGCAACCCCGGCGGAAGAACGCCCTCGCGCCGGGCGCACGGAAGCACGTGGCCGAACCGTGTCCCCCCGGCCCCCGCGCCCGCGGCCCCCGGGACCGGCCCCGGCCTCCGTCCCCACCCCGCCGGCCCGGCCCCCGCCCCGCCGCCGGCCCGAACCGGTACGGCCGATTCCGGGTGCCTGGGCCGGCCCCCGGCGCGTCCGGCGGACCGGGAGCCGCGCCCCCGGCGCCCACCCGGCGGTTGCGTGGACCCGCCCCCGAGGTGCCTCCGAGATGCCCCGGCCCACGATCGCAGAGCGCCCGGGCCCTCGCCGTGCCCGCCCGGGCCGGCGAGCGGAGTACCGCCCGCCGGCGCCGCGTTCAGTCCGCTTCGCCCGGCTTGACCAGGCCGCTCTCGTACGCGAAGACGATCGCCTGGGCACGGTCCCGGGCGCCGGTCTTGTCGAGGATGCGGCTCACGTGCGTCTTGACCGTCTGCTCGGCGAGGTACAACTCGCCCGCGATCTCCGCGTTGGAGCGGCCCCGGGCGACCAGGACCAGCACCTCGGTCTCGCGGGGGGTGAGGCCGTGCACCCGGCCCTCGGCGGTGCGGACCGGCGGCCGGCTGCGGACGAAGCCCTCGATCAGCCGCCGGGTGACCCGCGGGGCCAGCAGGGCCTCCCCGGCCGCCACCACCCGGACGGCCTGGACCAGGTCGGCGGGCGGGGCGTCCTTGAGGAGGAACCCGCTGGCGCCGGCGGCCAGCGCGTCGTAGACGTAGTCGTCGATGTCGAAGGTGGTGAGCATCAGGACCCGGGGGCGGTACGGGTCGCCGGGCGGCGGGTCCAGCAGCCGGCGGGTGGCCGCCAGGCCGTCCAGCACCGGCATCCGCACGTCCATCAGGACCACGTCGGGGCGGTGTTCGGCGCAGCGCGCGATCGCCTCCTCGCCGTCGCCGGCCTCGCCGACCACCTCGATGTCGGGCTGGGCGTCCAGCAGGGCGCCGAAGCCGGCGCGGATCATGGCCAGGTCGTCGACGACGAGCACTCTGATGGTCACTGCGGTCCTGACGGTCGGACGGACGGGGACGGCTCCGGGGGCACCCCCGGGCCCGAGGGCGGGGACGGGTCCGGAGTCGGGGGCTGGTCCGGAGACTCGTCCGGGGAGGGCGGCAGCGGGAGCACCGCGGCGACCCGGAAGCCACCCCCGGGCACGGCCCCGGCGCTCAGTTCCCCGTCGAGCATGGCGACCCGCTCCCGCATGCCGGCCAGCCCGTGCCCGCCGCCCCGCGGCTCCACGGCCCGACGGGCCTCCCGCGGCGCCGAGTTGACCACGGTGACGTGCAGGGCGCCGGCCGCCCGGCGGACCTCGACCTCCGCCCGGGCCCCGGCGGCGTGCCGCACCACGTTGCTCAGCGCCTCCTGGACCAGCCGGTAGGCGGACAGGCTCACCGCGACGGGCAGGTCCCCGACCTCGCCGGCCGGCGCCAGCCGGACCTCGACCCCGGCGCGCCGGGTGGTCTCGACCAGGCCCGGCAGGTCCCGCAGACCGGGCTGCGGGGTGCTCAGGCCGTCCGGCGAGTCCTCGTTGCGCAGCACGTGCAGCAGGCGCCGCATCTCCGCCAGGGACCGGCGGGCCTCGGCGGCGATCGCGCCGAACTCCTCGGCCGCGGCGGGCGACACGCCGGCCAGGCGGTAGGGCGCGCTGTCCGCCTGCACGGTGATCACGGACATGTGGTGTGCCACCACGTCGTGCAGCTCGCGGGCGATCCGGGCCCGCTCCGCCAGCAGCGTGGCCCGGGCCTCCTCGGCCGCGCCGCGCTCCTCGGCCCGCGCCAGCCGCGCCTGGACGTCGCCCCGGCCCCGGACCGCCTCGGCCGCGACGGCGACCACCGCGAGGATGCCGGCCGCCGGCAGCAGCCCGTACCAGCGGCCGGGCTGCGGGACCAGCAGGGCCAGGACGGCGCCGGCCGCCAGGACCTGGAGCCACATCGCCAGCGCCGCGCGGCCGGAGGCCCGCAGCCCGACCACGCCGAGGGTCACCGCGAGGGTGAGCACGGAGGTCACGGCCCAGGGCCAGGGCTCCTCCGCGGAGCCGGGCCGGGTCAGCGCGGCGGTCGCCACCACCGCGGCCAGCTCCGCCCACCAGGCGGCCCGCGGCCGGCTCAGGGCCAGGACCGGCGGCCCGGCCCGGAGCAGGCTCAGGGCCATGGCCGGGCCGTAGCCGAGGTCGTAGTGCTGGACCAGGTCCGCGGTACCGGTGACGTACCCGGCCACCGCGAGGAAGCACACCGCCCCGGTCAGGACCCGGTGGCCGCGCCGGCCGCCCGGGAAGGGCACCGACGGCCGCGCCAGGTCGCCCCAGGAACCGGCGGCCAGCGCGGCCGCCAGGGACCTCAGGCGCCGCCCGGCCCGACTGATGATCTTCATCGGGGCCCATCGTACGGGGCGCTCCTCCCGGGGGTCCCGGGTCATATCTGGTGCGTCCAGGCGATCACCAGCAGCACGCCGCCCGTGAAGGCCGCGGCGACCACGAGGTACGGCCACGCGCCGACCCGGCGCCCCCACAGCCCGCGCGCCAGCCGGGCGTGCAGCCGGTCGAGCAGCCAGAGGGCGCCCAGCCCGGCTACCGCGGAGGCCAGGCCGACGCCGAAGTGCGCCAGCCAGGCGCCGGCCGTGCTCGGCCCGCCCCAGGCGGTGGTGTACGGACCGGCCTGCACCACCGGGTAGAGCACCCCGCGCAGCACGAACAGGATCTCCAGCCCGACCGGTATCAGGGCCAGGAAGCCGAGCGGCAGGCAGAGCAGCGAGTGGGCCAGCAGTCGCGCGGGGCCGGGCCGGCCCGCGCCCGGCTGCTGCTCGGCGGTCCGGGCCCACCAGCGGCGGGCCGCGTCCGACCGGCCGAGCGCCACCGCGCCGGCGCTCGCCACGGCGGCCGGCAGCAGCAGCGCGGCGTGACCGACCCGGCGGGCGAAGCGGCTGCGTGCGGCGGCGCGGCCGGTGCGCGAGGTGGTGGCGGTGGTGCGGGCGTGGTGCGGTGCGGTGGCGGTCATGGTCTGTCCCCTGGTCTCGGGCCGGCCCCGTGCCGACACCCGAAAACTAGGTCCGGGCACCCGCTCGGCGCGTCCCGCCACGGCGCCATCCGCGACCCCCTACCGGGGTAGGGGGTGGGGGCCGGTGCAGCCGCGGGCGACCGGCCCCGGAGGGGGTCAGATCCGGGTCCGGGCCGCCGCCAGGGCGTCCTTGACCTGCTGCGCGACCCGGGCCGCGTCCTCGGGGTTGTTCACCACGTCGTTGACGTTCATGTCGATGACCAGGACCTCGCTGGCCGAGTAGTGCTTGTGGACCCAGTCGTCGTAGCCGGACCAGAGCGTGCGGTAGTACTCGACCAGGCCCTCGTCCTGCTCGAAGTCCCGGCCCCGCAGGCCGATGCGGCCGAGCACCGTCTCGAAGTCCGCCTTGAGGTAGACCATCAGGTCGGGCGCCTTGCGGTAGGGCAGGCCGTCGATCTCGCGCATCATCTCGGCGAGCAGGCCCTCGTAGACCTGCATCTCCAGGGAGCTGATGCGGCCCAGGTCGTGGTTGACCTTGGCGAAGTACCAGTCCTCGTAGATCGACCGGTCCAGGACGTTGTCGCCCTGCTTGTACGCCTCCTTGATCGAGGCGAACCGGGTCTGGAGGAAGTAGAGCTGGAGCAGGAAGGGGTAGCGCTTGGCCTGGATCTCCTCCGGGCTCGCCGTGTAGAAGAGCGGCAGGATCGGGTTGTCGTCCACGCTCTCGTAGAAGACCTCGCTGCCCAGCTCCTTGGCCAGCAGCTCGGCCACGCTGGTCTTGCCGATGCCGATCATGCCGCCGACGCAGATCACTGCCATACCTCACTTCTCCCCGGGGGATCTCCCGTCCACGGCCGTACCGGCCCGGACACACGAAAGGCCGCTCTCTCCGGAAGAGAGAACGGCCTCCGGCCTGCGTCTCTGCAAGTTCTTCGAAACGCCGCGGCCTCGACGGCCCATCTTATCGAACGATCGAACGGTGCGCGTCGCACCGGCGGGGCCCCGGGCCGGCGGGGGGCCGCTCAACCCTCCCCGGCCCGGGGTGTCGGGGGTTTCCGGCTACTTCGGCATCAGGACGGTGTCGACGATGTAGACGTTCGCGTTTGCGGTCTTCACGTTCCCGCAGACCACCTTGGCGTCGTTGACCTGGTAGGACTCGCCGGAGCCCGTGGTGGTGAGCATCCCCTTCTCCAGGGTCTCGAAGCTGCCGCTCTCCAGCTGCTTCGGGGTGAGCTTCTGGCCGACGACGTGGTACGTGAGGATCTTGGTGAGCTGCGCCTTGTCGGCCAGCACCTTGTCGAGGTCGGCCTTCGGGATCTTGGCGAAGGCGTCGTTCGTGGGCGCGAAGACGGTGATGTCCTTGGCGTTGTTCAGGGTGTCGACCAGGCCCGCCTGCTGGACGGCTGCGACCAGCGTGGACAGGGCCGGGTTGTGGGAGGCGGCGGTCGCCACCGGGTCCTTCGCCATGCCGTCGAAGGATCCGGCGCCCTCCTTCGGGACCCCGGCACAGGCCGGCCCGAAGGGCCCGTCGCCGGTGGCCGGGCCGTCCGAGGCGGCGCTCGGGGCGTCGGCGCCCCGGTCCGCGGCGGCCGTGCTCGCGGCGGCCTTGGTGTCGCCGCCGGAGTCGGAACAGGCCGCCAGGGAGAAGGGCAGCAGCGCGGCTGCGGCGACGGCGATCGCGGTACGGCGGATCGTGATGCTGTTCATGCTGGTCGTGCTCCTCGTATCGATGGACTGCGGGGATCGGGGATCGGGACTGGATTCGGGAATCGGGGGGGTGCTTCCGGGATCGGTCGGGGTGGTCTGTCGGGGTGGTCTGTCGGGGTGGTCTAGGGGACGGTGACGAAGACGCTGTGCCGGCCGCTCGCGCCGTCGGGGATGGTGCGGGTGCGCTCCTCGGTCTGCGTGGCGCCGGTGCCGTCGGTGGCGCGGACGGTGATCGTGTGGCCGCCCGGGGTGGCCCGCCAGGGGAAGGACCACTGGCGCCAGGTGTCGGCGGTGTCCGCCGCGGCGAGGTCGGCCTCCCGCCAGGGGCCGTCGTCGACCCGGACCTCCACCCGGGAGATGCCGCGGTGCTGGGCCCAGGCGACGCCCGCGACGGTGACCGGGCCGGCGGCCGGGCGGCCGAACGGCCGCGGGGTGTCGATCCGGGACTGGGTCTTGACCGGCGCCCGCCGGGCCCACCCGCGTTTGACCCAGTACGGGTCGTAGGCGTCGAAGGTGGTCAGCTCGATGTCGGTGATCCACTTGCAGGCGGAGACGAAGCCGTAGAGCCCGGGGACCAGCATCCGGACCGGGAAGCCGTGGTCGAAGGGCAGCGGCTCGCCGTTCATGCCGACGGCGAGCATCGCGTCCCGGCCGTCCATCACCTCCTCGACGGGCGAGCCGAGGGTCATCCCGTCCACCGAGCGGGCCACCAGCTGGTCGGCCCGGCCGCCCCGGGACGGCGGCCGGACCCCGGCCTCCCGCAGCAGCCCGGCCAGCGGGACGCCGAGCCAGCGGGCGTTGCCGGCGTAGGGGCCGCCGACCTCGTTGGACACGCAGGTGAGGGTGATGTCGCGCTCGATCAACGGGCGGGCCAGCAGCTGGTCGAGGGTGTAGCTCAGCGGGCGGGTGACGCCCTTGCCGTGCAGGCGCAGCCGCCAGCCGTCGGCGTCCACCCTCGGGACCACGAGCGCGGTGTCGACGCGGTAGAAGTCCCGGTTCGAGGTGGTGAAGGCACTGATGCCGGGCACCTTCAGCTGCGCCCCGCGCGGCAGGGCCGGGGCCGGGGAGGCGGGCGCCGGCAGGCGCAGGTCGTCCCGGGAGGCGACCGCGCCCCGGCCCCGCCGGCCCGCCAGGAACCGGCCGAGCGCACCGGCCGCGGCCGCGCCGCCGGCGGTCACCGCGGCGGCGGTCAGGAAGCCCCGCCGGCTCCAACCGGAGCCGGCGGCGGGGGCGGCCGCCCGGGTGGTCAGGAGGTGGAGGACGCCCGCGCCCGCGACCGCCCCCGCGACCGAGGGCAGGGCGTCCCCGGGGCCCGCGGAGTCGGGCCGGCTCAGCGCGGCCAGCGCGCCGACCACCCCGAACAGCAGGACGCCCGCCAGGCCCGCCCGCCGCCGGTACCGGGCCAGCACCCCCACCGCCACGGCGAAGAGCGCGAGGACGGCGAGGATGCCGAGTTGCAGGACGGTCTTGTCGTTCTCGCCGAAGGTGCGGATCGCGTAGTCCTTCAGCGCGGCCGGGGTCCGGTCGATCACCGCGCCGCCCACCACCGTCACCGGCCCGGCGGCCGGCCGCACCAGGGCGGCGACCAGCTCGGCGACGGCCAGGGCCGTGCCGGCGGCCAGGAGTCCGGCCGTCGCGCCGAGCCCGGCGCTGGAGAGGGTGCTGCGGAAGCTGCTCACACCGGGCATTCGGCGGCCGCCGCCCGGCGGATTGGTCCCTCACCCGAAAGAGTGAGAACCAGCCTCTGGCCTGCGCCGGAAGGGCTCGGCAGGGCGGCGGGGGCGGGCACCCGTCCACCGGGCGGGCCCGGCACGGCGAAGAGGCGGGCACCCGGCCCCCGGGCGAACCCAGTACGGAGAGGGCGGGCACCCGTCTCCCGGACGGGCCCGGCACGGCGACCCGGCGGCGCGGCGCGGCGCGGCGGAGTACCCACCCATCCGCCGGGCCGTCCGCTACGAAGGACCGACGACACCCGCCACCGGCTGCGGTGGCCGGACCTCCCCACGGGCGGTCCGGACCGATGGAGCGACGACAGAGGACCGGCATGCGATGGACGCCCCGCCCCCCGACGACCGCACCCGGCCGTCCCTGCGCCTGGTCGCCGAGTCCGGGGCGGCGCCGGTGAACCGACCGCTCCCCCTGGACACCGGCCACGACGGCCGGGCCGACCTGGCCGCCGTCATGCAGGAGGTCGCCCGCGGCGACAAGGAGGCCTTCGCCACCCTCTACGACGCCCTGGCGCCCATGGTGTTCGGGATCGTGCTCAAGGTCCTGCGCGACCGGGCGCAGTCCGAGGAGGTCGCCCAGGAGGTCATGATCGACCTGTGGCGGCAGGCCGCCCGCTACCGCCCCGAGGCCGGCTCCGTCACCACCTGGGCCGCGACGATCGCCCACCGCCGGGCCGTGGACCGGGTCCGCTCCGCCCAGGCGGCCGCCGACCGCGAGCAGGCCCTGGCGGCCCGCGAGCGGGTGCCCGCCTTCGACGAGGTCGCCGAGCAGGTGGAGACCCGTCTGGAGTCCGAACAGGTACGCCGCTGCCTGCGCGGTCTGACCGAACTCCAGCGCCAGGCGGTGACCCTGGCCTACTACGGGGGGCTGACCTACCGTGAGGTCGCCGAAGCCCTGCGCACACCGCTGCCGACCATCAAGACACGCATGCGCGACGGCCTGATCCGGCTCCGCGACTGCATGGGGGTGACCACATGAAAGACCACGCGTCCGATGCCCACACGCTGGCCGCCGGCTACGCCCTGGGGGCGCTGGAGCCCGCCGAACGCCTGGCCTTCGAGGCCCACCTCCGGTCCTGCGAGGCCTGCCGGCAGGAAGCCGCCGAGTTCGGGGCGACCGCGGCCCGGCTGGCCGCGGCCGTCGCCCAGCCGCCGCCCGCGGCGGCCAGGGCGCGGGTGCTGGCCGCGGTCGACGGGGTCCGCCAACTGCCGCCCCGGGTACCGGCACCCGCCGGGTCCCGCGCGCTGGGCGCCCTGCTGCGCCGCCGGGCCCTGCCGCTGGCCCTGGCCGCGAGCGTGGCCGCCGCGGCCCTGGGCGGCGTGGCCGTCTGGCAGTCGCAGCGGGGCGCGGACCTCGAGGAGCAGGCCCGGCAGGCCCGCCGGGAACTGGACGTGGTGAGCGCCGTGCTGGCCGCGCCCGACGCCCGTACCGTCCACGGCCGCACGGCCAACGGCGCCCTGGCCACCGTCGTCACCTCCGCCCGGCAGAACAAGGCCGTCTTCACCGCCGGCCGGCTGCCCGCCCCCGGCACGGGCCGCACCTACCAACTCTGGCTCGCCCACGGCGACACGATGCGTCCGGCCGGCTTCATCGACCGTGACGGCACCGTCGTCCTGGCCGGCGACCCCGCCGACGCCGCCGCCGTAGGCCTCTCCCTCGAACCCACCGGCGGCTCCCCCCACCCCACCACCACCCCCCTCCTCCTCCTCCCCCTCCCTACCTGACCTGATCGCCGCGGGACGGATCGCCCCCGGCGGGCCCGGCCGCGTCGGGCACCACTCCTCCGGGACGAAGGCCGTGCCGGGGTGCCCCGGTCCGCCGGGGGCTCACAGGCCTGGGGGAAAAGTGGCGATGAGGAGGGCGCCGGACGGATTGGCGGCCGCGCGGAGGGTGCCACCGTGCCGGGCCGCGATCTCGCGGGCGATGGCCAGGCCCAGCCCCGCGCCGCCGGTGCCGCGGGCGCGGGCGATGTCCAGGCGGGTGAAGCGTTCGAAGACGCGCTCGCGGTCGGCGGGCGGGATACCCGGGCCGTCGTCGCGCACCTCCACCCGGACCGAGCCGCCGGCGCCGGAGGTGACGGCGATGTCCGTGACCGTACGGGCGTGCCGCGCGGCGTTGTCGAGGAGGTTGCGCAGCAGCCGCTCCAACTGCGCCGCGCTGCCGTGCACGACGACGGGACCCTCGGTGTGGAAGGTGAAGTGCAGCGTCTGGTGGGCGCGGAGGTGGCGGAACTCCTCGACCAGGTCGTGGGCGAGTGCGGCGAGGTCGACGGGAGTGCCGGCCGTCGGGGCGGCGTCGTCCAGCCGGGCGAGCAGGAGCAGGTCGTCGGTGAGGTACTGGAGCCGCTCGATGTCGGTGAGTGCGTCCCGTACGGTCTCGGGCCAGTCCACCTTCTCGGGGTGGGCGAGGGAGGCCTCGAGGGAGATGCGGAGGTTGGCGATGGGGCTGCGCAGCTCATGGGAGGCGTCGGCTATGAAGCGCTGCTGGCGGGCGACGCCGGCGAAGACGCGGTCGAGCATGACGTTGATGGTGCGGGCCAGCCAGGGGATCAGCGCACCGACGTCGGGGACCGTGATGCGCCGGTCGAGGGCGCGGCTGGTGGTGATCTCCTGCAGCTCGCGGTTCAGGGTCTCGACCGGCTGCAGCGCGAGGCGGGTCGAGACCCGCGCGGTGACGCCGATGGCGGCTCCGCCGCCGATGGTGAAGAGCCACCTGGTGAGCGCCTCCGTGGAGTTCCACCACCAGGGGTGCGGTTCCACGATCAGGACGACGGCCCAGGCGGCTGCGGCCACCAGGGCGGTCGCCACGGATCCGATGACCAGGAGCCGGTACGGGCGGTCCGGGTCCGCGGGCGGTGCGGTCTCCTCCTGAAGTGCCGGAACGGTCGACCGCCCTGACGGTGCGGTCTCGTCCGCCGGCAGGGCGGTCGTCTGCCAGGGCGGTACGGGCTTGGCCCTTCGCGGGGCGGTCGCCCGGGCGGTGGCGCCGACGAGGAGTGCGGTGAGCGGGACGGCGACGCTGAGTGCCAGCCACGGGACGTAGGTGTGTCCGTGGCCGGTGCCGGATATGACGACGCCGGGCAGCCAGCGCGCGTTGGCGAAGGTCAGCAGCAGCGCGGTCGCCGCGGTGGCCGTCACCGCGCCCCGGCTGCGCGCGCTCCCGCCCAGCCGCCAGGTGACGGTGGCCACGAAGCAGGCGGTCAGCAACGCGCCGATCCCCGACGAGACTTCGACCTGCGCGAGGAGCCGGCCGAAGAGGCCGGGCTCCGAGGTCGTCCCCGTCGGCGGCGACGGCAGGCAACTGACCAGCAGGAGGCCGGCCAGGCCCGCGCCGAGCACGGCGAGGGTGGCGAGGCCCGCCACGGCGGCGAAGCGGTCCCGGCCCGCGCGGGTGTCAGCCACCGTCGGCCGCCGAGCGGTCGCCGGCGTGGGCGGCGTCGGCCGCGATCCGGTCGCCACCGTCCTCCGCCGGCCGGTCGCCACCGTCCGGCGCCAGTCGGTAGCCGCCGCCCCGCACCGTCTCGATGGCCGTGCGCCCGAAGGGCGTGTCGATCTTGCGCCGCAACGCGCTGACGTAGACCTCGACGATGTTGAGGTCCCCGTCGTAGGACGCGTCCCACACGTCGTCCACGATGTCGATCTTGGGTACGACCTCGCCCGCCCGCCGGGCCAGGCACTCCAGCACCGCGAACTCCTTGGCGGTGAGGGAGATCCGGTGTCCGCCGCGTCCGCACGTCCGCGCGGCGGGGTCGAGCCACAGGTCGCCCAGCCGCAGCCGGGTACGTGTCCGCGGGCCGCCGCGGCGCAGCAGGGCGCGCAGCCGGGCTTCGAGGACGACGTAGGAGAACGGCTTGGCCAGGTAGTCGTCGGCGCCGGTGTCCAGGGCCTCGGCCTCGTCGTACTCGCCGTTCTTGGCAGTGAGCATGAGGATCGGGGTGTCGACACCCTCGGCGCGCAGGCGGGCGCAGACGCGGTAGCCGTTGAGGCCGGGCAGCATGATGTCGAGGATGACCGCGCTGTACGCGTGTTCCCGCGCCATCCACAGGCCGGTCCTGCCGTCGTGGGCCACGTCGACCGCGTACCCGGCGGCCTCCAGGCCGCGCCTGAGGCTCGCGGCCAGCCGCTCCTCGTCTTCGATCACCAGCACTCGCATGACCGTCAGTATCCACGGCGCGCGAGGATCTCCCTGAAGCGTTTTTCAGGGTGCTTCAGTCTCTTCTCAGCAGGTCAGGGGCAGTATCGGGGCCCGATCACCCCGACCCCCCACACGCCGAGGAACGTCATGGAAGCGCACACCCGGTCGTGGCGGCCCCGTCCCGGACCCGGTCCCGGGCCGAACAGGGCACGCGCCGCCGAGGCGGGGCTGCTGGTCCTTGCCGTGGCCATCACCCTGTGCGGCCACGCATACCAGTCGCTCGCCGTCACGGGGTCGCTGCCGCCGGACATGGCGGTGTTCTCCGTGGTCGTGGCCGGCGCCGTACTGGCCGCACATCTGGCGGTGCGGCGCTTCGCGGAGCACGCGGACCCGCTGCTCCTGCCCGTCACGGCCCTGCTGTCCGGCATCGGGCTGGTGCTGCTGTACCGGCTCGACGCGGCGTACGAGGCCGAGTTCGACGCACCGGCCGTGGCGCCGGTGCAGTTGGTGTGGTGCGGGGTGGGAGT
Organism: Streptomyces sp. NPDC089919; assembly: GCF_040684615.1. Lineage (NCBI taxonomy): Bacteria > Bacillati > Actinomycetota > Actinomycetes > Kitasatosporales > Streptomycetaceae > Streptomyces > Streptomyces sp. NPDC089919. Next base: position 86,996 of record NZ_JBFBGK010000013.1, on the reverse strand, counting down.
GGCCGTGTGCGTCACGGTCGTCGTACGGCTCAAGGACTACCGGCGTCTGCAGCGCTACCTCTATCTGACGACGGCGGCGGCGCTGGTGCTGCTCGGCGCTCCGGCGCTCTCGTCCGGCGACACGTACGGCGCGAAGCGGTGGATCGTGCTGGGGCCGATGTCCTTCCAGCCGGGCGAGTTCGTGAAGATCATGATGGCGACGTGCTGCGCGGGCTACCTGGTCACCCACCGGGACGCGTTGGCGCTGACGGGGCGACGCCTCCTGGGCGTACGGCTCCCCCGCGGGCGGCAGTTGGGCCCGATCGCGCTGGTGTGGCTGGCGTGCCTGTTCGTGCTGGCCTTCGAGCGCGATCTCGGCACCGCGCTGATCTTCTTCGGGCTCTTCGTCATCACGCTGTACGTCGCCACCGGGCGGACCGGGTGGATCGCCTGCGGCCTGCTGATGGCCGCGGTCGGCGCCGGCGTGGTCGGCTCCTTCGAGTCGTACGTCCAGAGCCGGGTCGTGGCGTGGCTGCATCCGTTCGACATCTTCCTGCCCGAGGAGCAGCGTCCGAAGGGACTGATCTCCGACCAGTTGGCGCAGGCGCTGTTCAGCTTCGGGTCCGGCGGGCTGACGGGGACGGGCCTCGGGGGCGGTCACCCCGAGATGATCAAGTTCGCCGGGCGCAGCGACTTCGTCCTCACCACCGTCGGCGAAGAACTCGGACTCACCGGGGTCACGGCGGTCCTGCTCCTGTACGCGCTGCTGGTGCAGCGGGGGCTGCGAACCGCGCTGATGGCCCGAGATCCGTTCGGCAAGCTCCTCGCGACGGGGCTGGCCGTGGAGATGGCCCTCCAGGTGTTCGTGGTCACGGGAGGCGTCACCGGACTCATCCCCCTCACCGGCAAGGCGCTGCCGTTCCTGGCACAGGGCGGCACCTCTCTGGTGGCGAACTGGCTGCTCGTCGCCCTGCTGATCAAGATCAGCGACGGGGCGCGCCGCCACCTGCCGGCCGAGGCGGAACACGGGGACTCCGGGTAGCCCGACGCCTGTTGGCCAAAAACGATCAAGGGGCCGTTCCAGATTGCTCTGAAACGGCCCCTGATCTGCGACTCTTTCGAGTCGGGACGACAGGATTTGAACCTGCGACCCCTTGACCCCCAGTCAAGTGCGCTACCAAGCTGCGCCACGTCCCGGTGCTCGCTGGTCCGGCTTTCGGCCGGAGCGGCGTGCAGGAAGAACATTACCGCACGTCGGGGGGTGCCCGGGTACGAGGGAGGATGGGGGTGTGGAGCGCAGAGGCGAGCGGGATCGGGACGGGGCCGGGCGGGCGCGGAACGCCCGGCCGCGGGACGGGCTGGGGCGGCCGTTGCCGTACGGGGCCGAGGGCGTGGAGCGGCAGCCGGAGGGGGTGGTGCGGGCGCCCGCGGAGACCGTCCGGGAGGCGCAGCGGCTGCTGGACGCGGGCCGCCCCTTCCACGCGCACGAGGTCTTCGAGGACGCCTGGAAGTCGCGGCCGGCCGCCGAGGCCCCGCTGTGGCGGGCGCTGGCCCAGCTGGCCGTCGGGCTGACGCACGCGGCCCGCGGCAACCGCACGGGCGGGGCCCGGCTGCTGCGGCGCGGCGCCCAGGGGCTGACGGAGTACGCGGACGGGCCGGCGTACGGGATGGACCCGGGCGCGCTGGCCTCCTGGGGCCGGGCCCTGGCCGACCGCATCGAGGCGGCCGCGCCCCCCGGCCCGGACGCCGACAGCACGGGCTCAACCGGTCCGGACGCCCCCACCACGGACTCACCCGGCCCCGGCTCCCCCGCCCCCGTCGACGCCGCGGCCGAGGCGCCGCGGTTGGCGGGGGGTGGGTGAGGGCGGGCGGTTACTTCGGCTGGAGGAGGTCCCAGCGGTTGCCGTAGAGGTCTTCGAAGACCACGACGGAGCCGTAGGGCTCGTGGCGCGGGGACTCCAGGAAGCGGACGCCGGCGGCGGTCATCCGGGCGTGGTCGGTGGCGAAGTCGTCGGTGTGCAGGAAGAAGCCGACCCGGCCGCCGGTCTGGTCGCCGACCCGGGCGCGCTGCGCGTCGTCCTTGGCCCGGGCCAGCAGCAGGGCCGCCTCCGTGGCGCCGCGCGGCCGGACCACCACCCAGCGGCTGCCGTCGGGGCGCGCGGTGTCCTCGACGAGCTCGAAGCCCAGGGCGCGGGTGTAGAAGTCGATGGCCTCGTCGTAGTCGAGGACGACGAGGGCGGTCAGGGCGATATGTGCGGACATGGGGTCAGTCTGTCGCAAGGAGGACCACCTCGAGGGTGCGGGGGCCGTGCACGCCCTCCACCCGGTCCAGTTCGATGTCACTGGTGGCCGAAGGGCCCGAGATCCAGGTGAGCGGGCGACGCGGGTCGAGCCGTTCGAGGGCCTGCGGGACGGAGTCCACGACCTGGTCGGGCACCCGCACCACGCAGATGTGGTGGTCCGGTACCAGCGTGATCCGGCGACGGCCCTGGTCGGGGCCGCCGTCCAGGACCAGGGTGCCGGTCTCGGCGACGGCGAGGGCGCAGCCGGTGACGACGCTGTCGGCCCGGTCGAGGTCGTACGGGGTGTCCGCGGCCCGGTCCGGCAGCCGGGTGACGTCGGCGGCGGCCAGCCAGTGCGGCGGCAGGGCGGGCGGTACGAGGACCAGCCCCGCCCCGCGCGCGGCGAGCAGCCGGGCCAGCAGGGGCGGCAGCCCGTCCTCGTCGGTGCGGTGCACCAGCGCGCGGTACTCGGCCAGGTTGGCGGCCAGCAGGTCGGCCGTCTCGGCGGGGCTCCGGCTGCCGTGGACGCGCAGGTAGTCGCGCGCGACCTCGGCCTCGCGCGCGGCCCGGACCGCGGCCCGGGACCCGGCGGGCGCGTCGGGGAGCCCCGCCGCCGCCTGGGCCCGGCGGATCCGCGCCAGGACGCGGGCCCGGCCGTCCGGCAACGGCATGTCCGGGGTACCCGTCACCGGCCGCCCGTCCCCCTTCGGCTCGTCCGCACTGCCGGTCACCGGCCCTCCCTCTCCTTCGGTCCGGCGGGCTGTGCCCGCTCCCGTTGCCACCAGGCGCGGAAGGACTCCTCCGGGACCTCGGGGAGGTCGCGGGTGTCGGTCCAGGCGCGGCCCGGGCCCGGCAGGCGGCGGGGGCGCAGCCGGCGGGCGCGGGCCAGCAGGCGCTCGCCGGCGGCCAGCGCGCCGGGGTGGTCCAGGGTCCAGCGGGCGGCGCGCAGCGCGGCCCGCTCGGCCGCGTGGCCCTTGGCGGGGGCGATCCGCACCCGGACCCCGCGGCGGGTGACGGTGCCGCCCTGGACCACGCGTTCGCGCAGGTGGACCAGGACCTCGGGGATGTCGATGGCCACCGGGCAGACCTCGTAGCAGGCCCCGCACAGCGTGGAGGCGAAGGGCAGCGAGGCGTCGATCTCGCTGCCGGTGCCGCGCAGTTGGGGGCTGAGGATGGCGCCGATCGGGCCCGGGTAGACGGAGCCGTAGGCGTGCCCGCCGGCCCGCTCGTACACCGGGCAGACGTTCAGGCACGCGGAGCAGCGGATGCAGCGCAGCGCCTGGCGGCCGACGGCGTCGGCGAGGGTGTCGGTGCGGCCGTTGTCGAGCAGGACGAGGTGGAAGGCCCGGGGGCCGTCGCCGTCCGCCCCCTTGGACGGTCCCAGCCCGGTCCAGGTGGTGGTGTACGGGTTCATCCGCTCGGCCGTCGAGGACCGCGGCAGGGTCTGGAGGAAGACCTCCAGGTCCTGCCAGGTGGGGACGACCTTCTCGATGCCGACCACCGAGATCAGCGTCTCGGGCAGGGTCAGGCACATCCTGCCGTTTCCCTCGGACTCCAGGACGACCAGGGTGCCGGTCTCGGCGACCATGAAGTTCGCGCCGGAGACGGCCACTTCGGCCCGCAGGAACTTCTCGCGCAGGTGCAGCCGGGCGGCTTCGGCCAGTTCGCCGGGGGTGTCGCCGAGGTCGTCGGGGGCGGGGCGGCCGAGCCGGGCCATCTCGGTGCGGAAGATCTCGCGGATCTCGCCCCGGTTGCGGTGGATGGCGGGCACCAGGATGTGCGAGGGCCGGTCGCGGCCCAACTGGACGATGAGCTCGGCCAGGTCGGTCTCGTAGGCGGCGATGCCGGCCGCCTCCAGGGCTTCGTTGAGCCCGATCTCCTGGGTGGCCATGGACTTGACCTTGACGACCTCGCGGGCGCCGGTGGCCCGGACCAGGGCGGTGACGACGGCGTTCGCCTCGTCGGCGTCCGCGGCCCAGTGGACGGTGCCGCCGGCCGCGGTCACCGCCGCCTCCAACTGGAGGAGGTAGTGGTCAAGGTGACGGAGCGTGTGGTCCTTGATCGCGCGGCCGGCGGCGCGCAGCTGCGCCCAGTCGGCGAGTTCGGCCACCGCCCGGGCGCGCTTGTCGCGGATGGTGTGGGTGGCGTGCCGGAGGTTGCCGCGCAGCCGCTGGTCGCGGACGGCCTCCTTCGCCGCGGCCGGGAAGGCCGGCATGCCGAGGAAGGTGCCGCTCACCGGTGGTCCTCCTCGGTGGCCGCCAGGATCTCCGCGAGGTGCAGGACCCGCAGCGGCGCGTCCTGGCGGCGCAGGGTGCCGCCGAGGTGGAGGAGGCAGGAGTTGTCGGCGCCGCACAGCACCTCGGCGCCGGTGGCGAGGGCGGCGCGGACCTTGTCGGCGCCCATGGCGGCCGAGACGTCCGGGTTCTTGAGGGCGAAGGTGCCGCCGAAGCCGCAGCACTCCTCGGCGCCGGGCAGCTCGATCAGCTCCAGGCCCCGGACGGCGGCCAGCAGCCGGCGGGGCCGGTCGCCCAGGCCCAGCCCGCGCAGCCCGTGGCAGGAGGGGTGGTAGGTGACCTTGTGCGGGAAGTACGCGCCCACGTCCGTCACCCCCAGCACGTCCACCAGGAACTCGCTCAGCTCGTACGTCCGGGGCGCCAGGTCCTCGGCCAGCCGGGACAGGGCGGTGCCGCGGCCCTCGGCGGCGGCGGCCCGGCCGATCCGCGGGTAGTGCTCGCGGACCATCAGCGCGCAGGAGCCGGAGGGGGTGACGACGTGGTCGTAGCCCTCGAAGGCCCCGGCGGTGCGGCGCAGCAGCGGTTCGCTCTCGTGCCGGTAGCCGGTGTTGTACTGGGGCTGGCCGCAGCAGCTCTGCGCGGCGGGGAAGTCCACCCGGACGCCGAGGCGTTCGAGCAGCCGGACCACGGCCCGGCCGGTGCCGGGGTGGAACGCGTCGTTGACGCAGGTGACGAACAGGGCGACACGCATGCCCCGGAGCATAGCGAGCGGTGATCGCCGGGGGCGGCCGGTCCACGGGCCGGACCGGCCCCTCGTCCCGGGGCCCCCGGCCGCGCGGCGCCGCCCGGCTGCCGCCCCGTGGCCGCCATGGTGCAGACTCGGCCGGGTGAAGAAGTTCTATGTGATCGGCATCGGGGCCGGCGACCCCGACCACCTGACGCTCCAGGCGGTCAAGGCGATCGGGGCCGCGGACGCGTTCCTCATCCTGGAGAAGGGCGAGGAGAAGGCGGACCTGACGGACCTGCGGCGGGCCATGCTCGCCGCCCACGCCCGGCCGGACCACCGGCTGGTCGAGGGCCGGGACCCGGACCGCGACCGCGACCCGGCCCAGTACACGCCCACCGTGGACGGCTGGCGCAGCGCCCGGGCGCAGATCTTCGAGCGGTTCATCGCCGAGGACCTGGCCGAGGACGGCACCGGCGCCTTCCTGGTCTGGGGCGACCCCTCGCTGTACGACTCGACGCTCGCGATCCTCGAGGAGGTGCACGAGCGCGGCACGGTCTCCTTCGAGCACGAGGTGGTGCCCGGGATCAGCAGCATCTCGGCGCTGCTGGCCCGGCACCGGACCACCCTGAACCGGGTGGGCCGGCCGGTGCAGATCACCACCGGGCGGCGGCTGGCGGAGGGCTGGCCGCAGGACGCGGACGACGTGGTCGTGATGCTGGACGCCCGGCACGCCTTCACCAAGTACCTGGACCAGGACCTCCACATCTACTGGGGCGCGTACGTCGGCACCCCGGACGAGATCCTGGTCTCGGGCCGGCTGGCGGAGGTCTCCGGGCGGATCGAGGAGCTGCGCACCGAGGCCCGGGCCCGCAAGGGCTGGATCATGGACACCTACCTGCTGCGGCGCGGATAGGGATCCGCGGGATCCGTGCGGGAGGGCCCGGGCGTGCAACCCCGGGCATGCGACCCCGGGCGGGATCCTCTGTCACCACAGCCTCACATGTGACATTGCATACGGGGCCCTGCTGATCCGGCAGGGCCCCGCCCGGCCCGGGGGTGGCGGTCAGCGCCCCAGCAGCCCCGCCAGGCCCTCGGCCAGCGCCTCGTACTCCTCGGGGCGGTTGTAGATCTGGCCGCAGACCCGGATCCCGCCGGCGCCCTCCCAGGGCCAGATCAGCACCCGGATCCGCAGCCGCTCGGCGATCTCCTCGCGCAGCTCCCGGGCGCTCTCCATGCTGTCGGCCACCCCGGCGGGCAGCCGCAGCGAGCGCATGGCCAGGCCCTCGGTGTGCGGCAGCGGGCGCAGCCCGAGCCGGTCCGCCAGCACGGCGCTGCCGTGGGCGGCCAGCGCGTTGTTGTGGGCCCGGACCTTCTCCGCACCCAGCCGCTCCAGCAGGGCCAGCCCCTCCGGCGCGGCGAGCCAGGCGGTGTAGTCGTCGGTGGCCCGCCACTCCACCGACCGCGGGAAGCCGTGGTGGTCCTCCCAGGACGGGTTGAGCGGCCGGATCGCCGCCCGGTACCGGGGAGCGACGGCCAGCACCGCACTGCCGGGCGGCGCGTAGGCCCACTTGTGCAGGTTGCCGAACCAGAAGTCGGCGCCGCCCGCCAGCGGGTCGGCCAGCATCCCGGGCGCGTGCGCCCCGTCGACGATGGTGGTCACCCCGCGCTCGGCGAGTTCGGCCAGCAGCCGGGGACCGGCCACCAGCCGGGCGGTGGGCGAGCTGATGTGGTCGAGCACGGCAGCCTTGGTCCGGGGGGTGACGGCGGCCAGCACGGCCTCCCGGACCGCGTCCTCGTCGGGCAGCCCCGGGTCGAGGGTGACGGTGCGCAGCGGCGCGCGGCGGGCCGCGGCGGCGCTGACGGTGCCGTAGCCGTGGTCGGTGACCAGGATCTCGTCGCCCTTGGCGAGGGCCAGGGAGTTCATGACAACGTTGGCACCCTCGGTGGCGTTGGTCACGAACGCCATGCCCGCCGGATCGGTGCCCAGGAGCGCGGCGACCTTGGCGCGGGCCGCCTCCACCCGCTCGGGGGCGTAGACGAAGAAGGCGTCGGGGTCGGCGTCCTGCTCGGCGCGCAGCGCCGCCTGGGCCTCCTTCACGGGCGCCGGCACGGCGCCGAAGGATCCGTGGTTGAGGTGCGAGATGGCCGGGTCGAGGGTGAACAGCCCCCGCCCGCCGGGGAATTCGGCCGGGGTGTGCGGCTCGGGCACGGGTACGCCTTTCGGTTCTCGTGGCGGGGTGCGGTTCCCCCGCCCGTCTGCCGTGATCATGCCCGGTGCGCCGCCCGCTGCGGAAGACCCGCCGGCCGGTCCGGCGGGCGCAGGGCCGGTGACCGGCCGGTCCGGCGGGCGGCGGGCCGGTGGCCGGCCCGCCCGCCGCGCCGGACGGGCTCAGTCCCGCCCGCTGGTCGCCGCGTAGTACTGGAGGTCCTGGACGGCCACCACGGCCTCGGCCTCGTACCCCAGGCCCACCGCCGCCACCGGCTTCCCGCCCCGGGTGGCGAGCACCGAACTGCCGCCGGTGCGCAGCGGGAAGAGTTCGGCGTGCGGCCCGGCCTCGGCCCGGTAGGTCGACGGCACCCCGCCCACGGTGGCGCGTACCGTCGCCGGCGCGGTCAGGAAGCTCAGCACCTCCACCTTGTCCCGCGGCGGGGCGGTGCCGCGCCGCGGCGCCATCAGCAGCTTCTGGTTCCCGGTCGGGTCGGCGGCCGCGAACTGCACGCGCGAGGTCAGGTAGACGGTGTCCCGCACGATCTGCGGCCAGGAGCCGGTCTTGAAGCGGGTCAGGTAGTACGAGGACAGGTCGAGGTAGGTGTGGCCGTTGTGGAGGCTGGGGGCGAACTGGCTGCCCTCGGAGTAGTCGTTCCAGGTGGTCATCTGCACCCAGTCGGCGCCGTCGTCGATGGCGTGCTTCCAGGTGGCGCGCAGGGTCGCGGTGTTGCCCGCCTCGTCGTAGACGCCCTGGTTGGGGCGGGCGTCCTGGACGGAGACCGGCTGCATCCAGATCTTGCCCAGGGAGTGGGCCCGCTTGACGTCCCGGGTGGCGCTCTCCTGGCCGACGTAGCTGCGGCTGCCCCACTCGGAGAAGCCGTAGCTGATCGGGGCGAACTCCCCCGAGTGGGCGCCGTAGTCGAGGAAGAGCGGCACCAGCGCGGTGCGGATGCCGTGCCGGCTGCGGAGGGTGTCGATGACCTGGGACCACCAGGCGGGGGTCTTGGCCTCGGCCTTGAACGGCGAGACCACCAGGCGGCCGTCCCCGAGCCGGTGCGCGGCGGGCGAGGCCGCCAGCTTGGCCAGCGCGTCGGCGAGCGTGGCCGGGTCCGGGTTGATGGAGGTCATGTCCGGCATCGCCATGATGTGGAAGTCCGGGTCCACCGAATGGGCGGCCCGCATCAGGAGGTTGGTGCGTTCCCAGTTCTTGCCGGAGAGCGAGAGCAGGTCGACCGTGAAGCCGTCGAGGCCGGCGGCGCGGGCGGTGCGCACCTCCTGCTGGAGGTTGGCGTACTCCCAGTCGCCGCTCTTGGGCGCGGTGGGCAGCGGGCGGTCGCGGAGCAGGCCGCCGTAGCGCGCGTGCTTGCCGCTCTCGCCCGCGGGGTTCAGATAGTTGCGGGTGTAGTAGTCCACCTGCGCGGGCCGGTTGTCGAGGGAGAGCGGGTAGGGGGTGAAGTAGTGCGCGAAGACCAGCTTGCCGCCGCGGCGCAGGGTGGCCGGCGCCGGCAGGTCGAAGGGGAGCGCGGCGGTCGGCTTCCAACTGCCGCCCGGGTGGGCGGGCTTGCCGGGCCTGGTCTTGTCCTTGCCGTCGCCCGTGCCGGGGACGGCCGGTCCGGTGGTGCTACCGGTGCCGGGCGAGGGGCTGCCGGTACGGCCGCTCGCGGACGGCCCGGCGGACCAGGGCTCGCCGATGCGCGGGACGGCGCTGCGGGCGTGGCCCGCCTCCGCCGGCCCGAAGGGGTCCCAGGCGATGCCGGTGGCGGCGAAGGCACCGATGATCAGGAACCCGGCGATCAGGAAGGCCAGGATCGGGCGGCGGGCGCGAAGTCCGCCGCGCCGCCGGTGCGATGAGGGTCGTCTCGACCGCTCCGTGCTCATCCTCTGGCCCTCCCGGTGAATGCGCCCCGTCCGGGACATGGACACCAGTGGAGCCCGGACATGGACAGCAGTAGAGCCCATCGGCGCCATCCGGACAACCGTTCTCCTGTGTGTCGGGCCCCGGCACGTACGTCACACGCATCACGCCCCCTACGCCCCGGCGGCCGCGACCGGACCCGGACGGACCGCCCCGGCTGACCGGTTCGCGGCTTTGCTCCGGATACCGTGCTGCGTATGGCGACGACCGTGGCCCTCGTCTACGAGCCCTCGACGATCGCGGGTGATCCGCGTCACGCGGGTGGTCCGCCGGGGGCGGGGTCGCCCCGGCCCCCGGCCGGCGCCCGGCCCGACCGCCCGGAAAACGGGGTGATCGATCGGGCGGTACGCGGGTAGAGGCGCAGGAACACGCACCACGACCAGGGAGGACCCCCCATGACCCGCTCCGGCCTGCCGGCAGACCTCGCTCCGGCCGCCGCGGTGCCCGGCATCCGGCACACCGTGCTCACCTGGCGGGGCGCCGCGGCCCGCTGGGACCGGGCTCTGTTCGACGCGGTGGCCCGGCAGCACTGGCCGGCCGCCGACCGGGTGCTGCCCCGGCTGAGCCGGGCCGCGGACCACGGCCTGCTCTGGGCCGGGTGCACGGGCGCCCTGCTGGTCTTCGGCTCGCCCGGGGCCCGGCGCGGCGCGGTGCGGGCGGCGGCCTCGCTGGCGCTGGCCTCGGCCACGGTCAACACGGTCGGCAAGTGGGCGGTGCGGCGGCCCCGGCCCCTGCTGGAGGGGGTGCCGGACGTGCGGCGGCTGTCCCGGCAGCCGGTGACCACCTCCTTCCCGTCCGGGCACTCCGCCTCCGCCGCGGCCTTCGCGACCGGCCTGACGCTGGCGGCGCCGGAGTGGGGGGCCGTGGCGGTCCCGCTGGCCGGGGCGGTGGCCCTGTCGCGGGTGCACACCGGGGTGCACTACCCCAGCGACGTGCTCGCGGGCGCCGCGCTCGGGGTCGGTGCCGCGCTCTGCGTCCGGGGTCTGGTCCGCGGGGCCGAGCGGGCCGCGGAGCTGCCCCGGGACGAGCGGCCGGCCTGGCGGGCGCCCGCGCTGCCCGACGGGGACGGGCTCGTGGTGGTGGTCAACTCCGGTTCCGGCAGCGGCCGGGACGGGGTGCGCGAGGCCCTGGAGCGGGAGCTGCCCAAGGCCGAGGTGGTCGAGTGCTCGGGCGAGGAGCTGGAAGCGGCCCTGGCGGACGCGGCCGGACGGTGCCGGGTCCTGGGCATCTCCGGCGGCGACGGCTCGGTGGGTGCGGCGGCCGGGGCGGCGCTGCGCGCCGGGGTGCCGCTGGCCGTCTTCCCGGGCGGCACCCTCAACCACTTCGCCGCGGACCTCGGGCTCACCGGCGCGGAGTCCGTCTGCCGTGCGGTGGCCGCCGGTGACGCGGTCAGAGTCGGGGTCGGCCGCATCACCCCGGAGCCCGCGCCCGGCCCGGACGCCGGGGCGCCCCGGGACGCCGGTACCGCGCCGGCCGAGGAACCGGACACCGAGCCCCGGTACTTCGTCAACACCTTCAGCCTGGGCGTCTTCCCCGAGCTGGTGCGGTACCGGCAGAAGTGGGCGCCGCGGATCGGCGGCGGGCCGGCGGCGCTGCTGGCGGCCTGGCGGGTGCTGCGGGCCGAACACCCGATGCGGCTCACCGTGGCCGGGCGGCGCCGCTCGGTGTGGCTGCTGTTCGCGGGCAACGGCACGTACCACGGCACCGGCCCGGCGCCGCGGCGCCGGCTCAACCTGGACGAGGACATGCTGGACCTGCGGCTGGTGCACGGCGGCGGGCGGCCCGGCAGCCGACTGCTGGCCGCGTCCATGACCGGCCCGCTCAGCCGCTCGCCGTTCCACACCGCGACCCGGCTGCGGTCCCTGCGGATCACCGACATCCCGGCCGGCACGGTCTACGCGCACGACGGCGAGTACGCCCACGCCCCGGCCGGCCTGGTGGTGACGAAGCTGCCGGGCGCGCTGGCCGTGTACCGCGAGGAGGCGTAGGAGCGGGGCTCACGACCGCCGGAGGGCGGTGGCCAGCTGGGCGCGGGAGCGGACCTGGAGCTTCTGGTAGATGCGGGTCAGCCGGGCCTCGACGGTCTTGACGCTGAGGAAGAGCTTGGCCGCCGCCTCCTGGTTGCTGGCTCCCTCGCTGACCAGCAGCGCCAGTTTGACCTCCGCCTCGGTGAGGGCGGCGGTCGCCGGGTGGTGGTCGAGCGGGCCGCCCGGCTCGCTCCGGGGGCCCGGGGTCTCCCGGGCCAGCTCGGCCCAGGGGGCGGCGCCGGCGGCGGTGAAGACCTCCTCGGCCCGCCGGAGGGCGGCCCGGGCGGGGGCCCGGCGGCGCCGCCGGCGCTCCACCCGGGCCAGGGCCAGCAGCGTGCGGCCGTGTTCCACCGGCAGTTCCTGCCCGGCGAAGCCCTCGGCGGTGGCGGTGAGCAGCCGGACCGCCGAGTCGCTCTCGCCCCGGGCGGCCAGCAGCAGGCCCCGGGCCCGGTCGAGGGCGGCGGTCACGCTGGGGCGGCCGAGTTCGACGGCGACCGCGCGCCAGCCGTCGATCAGGGTGGCGGCCTCGGCGGTGCGGTCGGCGGCGACCAGGGCCTCGGCGAGTTCCCCGTGCCAGCGCAGGATGGAGGGGTCCACCACCTGCTGCGCGGCTTCGAGTCCGGCCACCCGGAGCAGGGTGGCCACGGCCTGCGCGGTGTCCCCCATGGCGAGCTGGACGGTGCCCAGGGCGTACAGGTTGCGGGAGAGGAAGACCAGGTCCCGCTCCTCCTCGGAGGCCTGGACCCCCCGGCGGGCGTAGCCGGTGGCCCGGGTGAAGCTGCCGCCCGCCGCCTCGGCCATGGCGGCGACGTACCAGGCCGGGCCGGGCGAGAGTCCCGCCTCGATGGTCAGCTCCAGCGAGCGGCGGGCCCAGGCCAGGCCGGCGGCGCAGCGGCCCCGGCGCAGCTCCACCTCGGTCAGGCTGCGCAGCACCTCGAAGACGTCCTCGCAGGCGCCGCTGCGCTCCACCGCGGGGAGCAGGAGCAGCAGCTGTCTTCGGGCGTCGTCGAGCCAGTCGTCGAAGAGGGCGTGCCGGACGGCGAGGTACTGGGGGGCGTTGCGCAGGCAGAGCGGCACGTCGGGGACCGGCAGCGCCAGCGCCTCGGCCAGGATCTCCTCGGCCGCCGGGTCGCCCAGGATGCGGCCCATCCGGGCCCGGACGGTCAGCGCCATGGCGGCGGCGACCGGGTCCCCGCCGCGGGCGGCCAACTCGCCGGCTTCGGCGGCGGCGGCCCGGGAGCGCACCGGGTCGCCGTCGCTGAGGTTGAGCTTCCAGGCCACCCGCAGCTGGACGGCGGCCTGCAGGGCGGGGTCGCCGGCCGCGTCGAGGGCGGCGTGCGCGAAGGTCTCGTCCTGGTCGGCGAGCGCCTGGCCGGCGGAGTCGATGACGGCGAGCCGGACCCGGACCCGGTCGGCGGGCGAGGCGTCCCGGGCCAGGACGGCGCGGGCGGCCCGGCGGGCGAGGTCGGCGCGGCCGGCGCAGCCGGCGTCCTCGGCGGCGGCCACCAGCCGGACGAGTTCGGTGGCCGGCAGTTCGGCGGGGGTGCGTTCGGCGGCGAGCATGCCCAGCTCGGCGGCGAGGACCCGGTTGCCGCGACGGCGGCAGCTCTCCGCGGCGGCGGAGACGGCGGCGGCCAGCCGCTCGTCGGGGTGGTCCACGGCCAGGGCCCGGTGCCGGGCGGCCTCCACCGGGTCGGCCACGGCACCGGCCAGGGCGGCGTGGCCGGCGGACCGCTCGGGCCAGCCGGCGTCGGCGGCGAGCACGGTGGGCAGGGCGCCGGCGGTGAACTCCACCGCGCCGTCCTCGCCGACGGTGACCAGCCCGGCGCGTTCGGCGGCGGCCAGCTCGGCCTCGGCGGCGGGGCGGCCGGCCCGGCGGAGCAGGGCGGTGGTGGGACGGGTGGCGAGGGCGGCGAGCAGCAGGGTGCCGCGGGCCGGGTCGGGGGCTTCGGCCAGCAGCCGCCGGGTGACCTCGCGGGCCAGCCCGGAGACCGGCAGCGAGACGGCGTGGTGGACCGGTTCGCGGGCCTCGGCGAGCGAGTGGCCGAGGGCCAGCGCGAGCCGCGGGTTGCCGCCGCTGGCGCGGTGGATACGGCCGGCCAGCCGGGCCGGCAGGCCGTGCCGGACCAGCAGCTCGGCCACGTCGTCGGCGCCGAGCGGGGTGAGCCGGACGGCCCGGGCGCCGGGGCCGCACAGGGCCTCGGCGACGGGGGCGCCGCCCCGGCCGTGCTCGCCGACCAGCACCCGGACCCGGGAGGGGGTCAGCCGCAGGGCGAAGCGGAGCAGGTCCACGCTCTCCTCGTCGAGCCACTGGGCGTTGTCGACGGCGATCAGGACGGGGTCGGCGGCGGCGAGGGTGCGCAGTACCTCCAGGATCGCCAGCCGCAGGGCGATGTGGTCGCGGGGGGCGTCGGCCTCCCGGCAGACCAGGGAGATGGCGGTGCGCTGGGGTCCGGCCAGCCGGTCGAGGACGGCGGCGGGTACGGAGGCCAGCAGGGCGACCACGGAGGCCTCGGGTATGTGCCGGTCGGCCGCTTCGGGGGCCAGCCGCAGGACGGTCTCGCCGCGGGAGCGCGCGGCCCGGGCGACGGCGTCGAGCACCGTCGTCTTGCCCGCTCCGGCCGCGCCGGTGAGGGCCGCCCGGCCGTGGGTGCGCAGTGCGTGCTCGAGCTCCGCGGTCAGTTCCCCACGTCCGACCGGCGCGTCAGCGTTCCCCGTCGCCGCCACGCACAGCCTCCAGCCTCTCGGTCGTCCCTGTGCCGTTCCTGTGACCGCTGAGGATACGAGGTCCGGGGGCCGGCGGGGACCGGAGTGTGACGCAGAAATCAGCCGGGGGCCGGAAATGCCGTCGGACCTGCCGTACGCGGGGTATCGGCAGGTCCGAGGCTGTCTTCAGGTCCGGACCAAGGGTGGGGGCCGGGGGTCCGGAGGGGGTGTCCCGGGCGGTGGGGCGCCCGGGTCCCGGTCTGGGTGGAGCGGCCTAGAAGGTGAGGCTCCAGGAGTCGATGTAGCCGGTGTCGGCGGAGGCGACGTCCTGGACGCGGAGCTGCCAGGTGCCGTTGGCCGGGAGGGCCGAGGCGTCGACGGTGTAGGTGGTGTTCAGGTTGGCGGTGCTGTCGCTCGAGGAGTTCTGCAGCCGCTTCACCGTGCCGTTGGGGGCGACCAGGTCGACGACCAGGTCACCGCGGTAGGTGTGCTTGATGTCCACCGCGACCTTCAGGGCGGCCGGGGCGTTGCCGCTCTGGCCGGTGACCGCGAGGGCGGAGGAGACGGCGGAGCCGTGGTCCGGGATGGCGACGTCGGCGGTGTTGGTGAAGGTGGCGCCGCCGGGGGTGGTGGTGGCCACCGCGGCGACGGTCTTGGCCGCGTCGGCGAGGCCGGCGCCGCAGCCGCCGGTGCAGGTGCCGGCCAGCGGACGGGCGTTGGTCTTGATGGCCGACTCGATCTGCGCCGGGGTCAGGGTGGACTTGGCGCCGAGCATCAGCGCGGCGAGGCCGGCGATGTGCGGGGCGGCCATGCTGGTGCCCTGGTACGGCTTGTAGATCTCGGAGCCCGGGGTGGTGGTCCCGTCGTTCAGCGTCGAGAGGATGCCGTTCTCGGGGGTGGTGACGGTGCCGGGGGTGTCGGTGGCCCGGCGGGTCTCGCCGCCGGGGGCCGAGATGTCGATGGTGGCGCCGTAGTTGGAGTAGAAGGAGCGGTCGCCGGTGCGGTTGGTGGCCGCCACGTTGATCACGTTGTTGCAGCTGGCCGGGGAGAACCCGGCCACGTCCGCGTTGCTGTTGCCGGCCGCGACCACGACGGTGGTGCCCCGGTTCACGGCCGCGTTGATGGCGTTCTGGTACGTGGTGGTGCAGGCGCCGGAGCCGCCCAGGCTCATGTTGATGACCTTGGCCGGGGTCGGGTTGGCGGGGACGCCCGCGACGGTGCCGCCGGAGGCCCAGGTGATGGCGTCGACGATGTCGGAGGTGCTGCCGCCGCACTTGCCGAGCACCCGGACCGGCTGGATCTTCGCGCCGTACGCGATGCCGGCGACGCCCTTGGCGTTGTTGGTGGAGGCGGCGATGGTGCCCGCCACGTGGGTGCCGTGCCAGGAGGAGTTGCTGGCCGTGGAGCCGGTGCCGCACTCGCCGGCGGCGCTCCAGTCGCCCTGGTCGGCCGGGTTGTTGTCGCGGCCGTTGCCGTCGCGGGCGGCGGTGGAGCTGCTGATGAAGTCGTAGCCGGGGACGATGTTGCCGGCCACGTCGGAGTGGGTGACGTAGCCGGTGTCGATCACGGCCACGGTGACGCCGGTACCGGTGGACGTCGCCCAGGCGCCGGGGACGTTCATGCCGGCGGTGGGCTCGAAGAGGTCCCACTGCTTGGCGTACTCGGTGTCGTCGGGGGTGGCCAGGGCGTAGGCGCGGCCGTCGGGCTCGACGTAGGCCACGTCCGGGTCGGCGCGGAACTGCGCCATCACGTCTGCCGCGTCGGCCGGGGCGAGCTTGCCGCCGAGGTCGACGAGGGCGGCGCCGGTGCCGAGCCGGCGCTCGAAGGCGACCTTCTCGCCGGCCTTGCGGCCCTTGGCCTGCGCGTCGTCGGCCGCGGCCGTGTTCGAACGCGCCTCGGTGGACGAGGACTTGTAGCCGACGATCAGGTTCTCGACGGGCGCGTTCGCCGCCGCTGCCGGGACCGGGAGGGTCTGGGCGATGGCCGCCGCACGGGCCACCGCCGGCTTCGAGAGGGCCATCGAGCTGGTGGCCGCGGTTCCGAGCAGGGTGGCCGAGATCGCCACGACGGATATGAGCCTGCGCCTGGATGCGTGCAAGGTGTTCCCTTTCGCGGGCCGCCGCGTCCGGGCAGGCCGGGGCGACGGGTGGTGCATGTGTGGGAGGTGTCCGCGGCCCGGTCCCGGCTGCGCGGCGCGGTGGGGGACGCGCGGCGGTGCCGGGGCGGGGCTGCGGGAGTGGTGCCGGTGGTGCGGGGATGGTGCCGTGGTGCTGCCGGCGATGCCGGTCTTACAGGGGCGGTACCTTCGCGGGCCGGGGCGCGCTGCTCACGCGCCCCGGGCTCCGCTGCTCACCCGACGGCCCTGCCGCGACGATGGAGCGGGGCGACGGCTTCGCCGGAGATCTTCCGGCGGAACGGGTTCGCACCACGTGGGGTTGGCGGACTGACCGTTCTCCCGGAGAAGATCGCCGGTGCACAGACAGTAGGCAACGCGCAGATGAACCGGATACGGGGAAAACCCTTGTCCGCCCCCTGCGGGACCCCCTCGCCGGCCCCCTGCACCGACCGCGACGGGATCGGCGGCCCCCCTCAACTCACCCCGGGTTACCGGGGGTTCGGGCAGCCGGGACCGGCTCAGACTACGTCGTGCGGCCCCTGGGCGGGAGGGGGTGCGGGCAGGCAGTGCACCCTGATCCGCTGGACGGGGTTGGCCGCGAAACCGCCCCGGTTCCAGGGCTGCTCGAGCGGCTGTGCGGTGCCGTCGGCGTCGGTGGCCCGGACCGCGAGGGTGTACGCGCCCGGTGCGGCGTACCAGAGCGCGGTGAAGTGCCGCCAGGCCCAGGGGTGCCCGCCCGCCGGGGCGAGGGCCGCCGGGGTCCAGCTCGCGCCGTCGTCCGCGCTGACCTCGACCCGGGCCACCGGGGCGCCCCCGGACCAGGCCCGGCCCTCCAGCCGGACCGGCCCGGGGCGGACCACCCGGGTGCGGGACATGAAGTCGGGGAAGCCGGGCGGGACCAGCAGGGCCCGCGGGGCGATGGTGGTGACCGGCTCGCCGGGGTCGTCGGGGTCCCGGCGGATCCGGTAGGCGACGGCCTGCTGGTAGCCGGTGAAGGGGGTCGCGGTGAGCGTGACCTCCCGCAGCCACTTCACGTGCGCCATGCCGTACCAGCCGGGCACCACCAGCCGCAGCGGGTGGCCGTGCTGGGGCGGCAGCGGGGCGCCGTTCATCTCGTACGCGACGATCACCTCGCGGGCCGGGTCCACGGCCACCCGCAGCGGCAGGGAGCGGCGGTAGTCCTGCTCCACCCCGCGCTCGACCCCGTGGTCGGCGCCGGTGAAGACCGCCTCGACGGCCTCCGGCGCGGTCCGGGCCATGGCCAGCACCAGGCGCAGCGGCACCCCGGTCCAGTCGGCGGTGCCGACCCCCTCGGTCAGCCAGGGCTGGCTGACCGGGCGCGGGGTGAGCAGGGCCCGGCCGTTGCCGGCGCACTCCAGGGTGACCCGGTGGGTCACCGCGGGCAGGGCCCGCAGGCCGGCCAGGGAGAGGCTGAGCGGGGTGCCGACCAGCCCGCCGACGGTGAGCCGCCAGGTGTCGGGATCGGTGGCCGGGATGTCGTAGTGGACCAGGGTGTAGTGCAGGCCGGGCGGGGTGAGGTCGTAGCGCAGGGCCTCCAGCGGCAGGCCGTGGTTGCGGGCGGCGAGGGCGAGCTCGTCGGGGCCGATGCCCTCGCCGTCGCCGGCCAGCCGGGCCGGTTCGCTGACCCCCGCCCACTGCGCGTCCATGAGGCCCATGGTGCGCCGCCGGGGCGCCGGGGGCATTTCGTCGGCGGCCCGGCCCCTCCTGTACGGCGTACGGGGAGGCCGGGCCGCCGTCGGTCAGACGCCCTGGATGTGGAAGTTGAAGTCGGCGTGGCCGGCCGACCCCATGATCCGCAGCCAGATCGGCAGCAGCATCTCCGTACCGCGGGCGGTCTCGATGCCGCCGAGGTCGAGGATGTTCCGGTCCTGCCAGCCGAAGGAGGTCAGCAGCTCGGTGACGGACTTCTTGGCGTCGGCGTCGTCACCGGACAGGAAGACGGTGTGGTCCCCCTCGACCCGGGCCGGGTCGACCATGATCGCGCAGTTCATCGTGTTGAGGGTCTTGACCACCCGCAGCGCGGGGTGGGCCCGCTGGACCTGCTCCCCGAGGCTGTCGGTGTTGACCGGCTCCAGGCTGGGCGGGAAGCCCTTCGAGAAGTCGAGCGGGTTGGCGATGTCGATGAGGACCTTGCCGTCGAGGTGGGCCGGGGCGACCGCGGCCAGCACCTCGAGGGTGACCCCGCCCGCGGTGGTGTTGACCAGGGTCTCGGCGCCGGCGGCGGCCGCGTCGAAGGTGTCCAGGGAGATCGAGGGGTGCTCGGCCAGCCACTGGGCGAACGGGGCGTTGCCCCGGTCGTCGGCCTCGGCGCGGGCGAGGGTGTGCTCCGGGTCGCGGGTGCCGACGACCACGTCGTGGCCGAGGCCGGCGAGGCGGGCGGCGAGGGTGCGGCCGACGACTCCGGTGCCGAATACTGCGTAACGCATGAAATTGCCCTTTCGCGTGCCAAGGCTCTTCAGCGGGTCAACCCGCCCTGGCGAACGTACCGTTGCCCCCCTTGTACAAAGCGGAACGCCGGGAAATTCCCCCTCCCGCGAGATCTTTCCCGGTCACCCACCGTGGTCGCGGCACGACGGATGCGGCGGGCCACTGGCCCTTGGGCCCGGCTCGGGGACACTGGAAGTGGCTCGACACCGGAGGCCGCCATGAGCACACCTTCCCCCACCCGCATAGCCGCCGTCCTCTCCGCCCAGCACCGGGAACGCCTGATGGCGCTGGCCCACGAGGCCAATTTTCCCGCGGGCGCCCGGCTCTTCGACGAAGGCACCCCCGCCGAACGGTTCTGGATCGTCCGCTCCGGGACCGTCACCCTGGACGTGGACGTACCAGGTGCCCGCCACCCCGCCCAGATCGAGAGCCTGGGTCCCGGCGAGCTGGTCGGCTGGTCCTGGCTCTTCCCGCCGTACGTCTGGCAACTGGGCGCCGAGGCGATGACGCCGGTGCGCACCCACGAGTTCGACGCCCTGGCGGTGCGGATGCTGATGGACGCCGACCCCGGCTTCGGCTCGGCCTTCGGGCACTGGGTCGGCCGGGTCCTGGCCCACCGCCTCCAGGTGGCCCGGGTCCGGCTGCTGGACCTGTACGCCCCGTACGGCAGCGCCAACCCCCTGTAGGCGGGCCCGGCGCCCCGATCGGGGATGATGGGGGCATGACCGAGATCCTGACCCCCCGCCTCCGCCTGCGCCGCTGGGAGGAGGACGACCTCATCCCCATGGCCGAGATCAACGCCGACCCCGACGTCATGCGCTTCATCGGCGACGGCTCGCCGCGCAACCTCGAGGAGACCGCCGACTCGATCGAGCGCTGGGAGGAGGAGTGGGACGAGGAGGGCTTCGGCCTCTTCGCCGTGGAGCTGCTGGGCTCGGGCGAGCTGGCCGGGTTCACCGGGCTGTCCCTGCCGCACTTCCTCCCCGAGGTGCTGCCGGACGTGGAGATCGGCTGGCGGCTGGGCCGGCAGTTCTGGGGCCAGGGGTACGCCTCCGAAGCCGCCCACGCCAGCCTCGAGTTCGCCCTCCAGGACCGCGGCCTGGACCGGGTGGTCAGCATCTGCCGGCCGGCCAACACCGCCTCGCAGAACGTCATGCGCAAGCTCGGCCTGTCGCTGGAGCGGGAGACCGTGCACCCGGCGTACGGCCACGCCCTGAGCGTCTACGGCATCGACCTGACGGAGTACGCGGGCTGAGCGGGGGGCGGCCCGCGGGCGACGATCCCACTCCGGATCCGACCCGCGTCGCCCCGGAACCCCGCCCCGAAGATCCCCGCGCACCTCCGCCGCCAGCTCCGTGTGCGGGCGGTGCTCACTCGTCCCGGACAACGACGGCGAACGACGTGCAGACCCGACGGAACGACTTGTGGCCGCTTCTGCCGGTATGGCTCATGCAGTCGACGTCCACCGACGCCCCGTCCGTCGACGGTTTCGCCTTCCACGCGCACCAGAGGCATTCCGCCTCGTACGTGACATCCGTATTCGGGTGGCGGGTGATCCGGTGGACGACATGCCGGAGTACTGCGCGCACCGCACTCACCGGGCGCCGCCGTGAGGGTGGTTGCGGAGCTCCACGTTGCAGTCGGAGACGGCGGACATGTCCCCGGCCTCGTAGCCCTCACCCCTCTGCTTCACCAGGGCCTCGCAGACGTCGCACCCGGGTACGGCGCGCGCAGGCGCTGCCGGTGCGGTCAGGTGGACGGGTTCCGGGCCGCTGATCGTGGTGTTCGCCATACCCACAGGTGTACGCCTCACCGAAACGCCTGCCAGTAGCCAAGGGAGTGGCCAAACTGGCCCCGTGGCGATCGGTGCTCTGATCAGGTCCCTCCGGGACGGCAAGGGGTGGTCCCAGACCGTCCTGGCCGAACATCTCTGCGCCTCCTCCGGGCGCCCGACACTCACGCGCGAGGACGTCAGCCGGTGGGAGGCAGGTAAGCGCTCTCCCGGGCGCTTCTGGCTGCCCCTCCTGGCAGAGGTCTTCTCCGTTCCGCCGGAGGCTCTGGAGGCCGCCAAGGCCGGCCACCCCTCGGCTCTGCCCGAGGTGGCCCGCCAACCCGGCCTGTGGGAGGCCGCCGGACGGCTTTCGGTGGTCATGGGAATGACTTCCGCTTCACTCAACGGCCCTTCTGCATCGGTACGTTGGTACCGCACGGCGGTCGCCGCCGCAGACAAGAGCGGCTGTACGACACTTCGGCAGTGGACCCGGGGTCAGGGTGCACTCGCCCTGGCGTACGAGGGCGCAGCCCCTGAGCCGGTGGTCTCGATGGCCGGCGATGGCCTGGCCCTCTCCGAAAAGCCCTCCCTGGGGCGCCTGTGCGCTCTCCTGGCACTGGCACACGCATACGGAAAGCTGGGCGAGCCGTCCCGCGCGCTGGAGGCCCTCCAGCACGCCGACGAGATGTTCCCCAGTGTGGAGACGGCCGAGGACGCTTCCGTGTTCTGCATGCCCCGGTGGGGCTACAGCCTGACGAAGACCCTCGTGTACGCACGGCTCGGCGACGTGGAGCGGTCACAGGCCGAGCAGGACACCGCCGACGCCCTCAGGCCGAGGGGCTTGGGACGGTTCGGTGCGCACACGGGTGTGCACCGCGCCCTTTCGATCGTGAAGTCGGGGGACGTCGGAACGGGTCTCGACATGGCGCGCGAGACGCTGGCCGGCCTGCCGGAGGAGCACCGTTCCCAGGTCCTGCAAGGCTTCGTGACAGAGGTCAAAACCGCAGCACGGGTTCGCTGAACGCGGCTCCGCCGGACGGTCGCCCCACGGGGGCCCGTCCGGCGGACCCGTCCCGCCGGGTCAGGCCGGGGCGTCGCCGCTGAAGGCCTGGAGGATGCCCTCGGCGGCCAGGGTGGGGGTCAGTTCGCCCTCGCGGACGCGGCGTTCGAGTTCGGGGGCGAGGGCTCGGACCGCGGGGTGGGCGCGCAGGCGGCCCAGGAGTTCGTCCTGGACCATCGCCCAGGCCCAGTTCACCTGCTGCTCACGGCGCTTGGCCGCGAGCCGGCCGCCCGCGTCGAGCACCTTGCGGTGCTGCTCCAAGCGCTCCCACACCGTCTCCAGGCCGGTGGACTCGCGCGCGCTGCAACTGAGCACGGGCGGCGTCCAGGCCGCGTCGGCGGGGTGCATCAGCCGCAGTGCGCCGGCCAGTTCGCGGCCGGCGGCCTTGGCGTCGCGCTCGTGCGGGCCGTCGGCCTTGTTGACGGCGATCACGTCCGCCAGCTCCAGGACGCCCTTCTTGATGCCCTGGAGCTGGTCGCCGGTCCGGGCGAGGGTGAGCAGCAGGAAGGAGTCCACCATCTCGGCGACGGTGGTCTCCGACTGGCCCACCCCGACGGTCTCGACGAGGACCACGTCGTAGCCGGCGGCCTCCATGACCACCATGGACTCGCGGGTGGCCTTGGCCACCCCGCCCAGGGTGCCCGCGCTCGGCGAGGGCCGGACGAAGGCCGCCGGGTCCACCGACAGCCGCTCCATCCGGGTCTTGTCGCCGAGGATGGAGCCGCCGGTCCGGGTGGAGGAGGGGTCCACGGCGAGCACCGCGACCCGGTGGCCCCGCCCGGTCAGCAGGGTCCCGAAGGCGTCGATGAAGGTGGACTTGCCGACCCCGGGCACCCCGCTGATGCCGATCCGCCGGGCGCGGCCGGTGTGCGGCAGCAGCTCGGTCAGCAGCCGCTGGGCCAGCGCCCGGTGGTCGGGCCGGGTGGACTCGACGAGCGTGATGGCCCGGGCCACGAAGGCCCGGCGGCCGTCGAGCACACCCTTGACGTAGCTGTCGACATCGATGGCCACGGCGCTCCCTACAGCTCCCCTTCGCCCGCCGCCGGCCCGTCCGGGGCGGCGTGTCCCAGCTCCGCGCCCAGGCGCGTGACCAGGTCGTACGCCGCGTCCGGGATGACCGTGCCGGGCGGGAAGACGGCGGCCGCGCCCATCTCCAGGAGGGTGGGCACGTCCTGGGGCGGGATGACCCCGCCGACCACGATCATGATGTCCTCCCGGCCCTCGGCCGCCAGCTCCTCGCGGAGGGCCGGCACCAGGGTGAGGTGGCCGGCGGCCAGCGAGGAGACGCCCACGATGTGCACGTCCGCCTCGACCGCCTGCCGGGCGACCTCGCCCGGGGTCTGGAAGAGCGGGCCGACGTCCACGTCGAAGCCCAGGTCGGCGAAGGCGGTGGCGATCACCTTCTGGCCGCGGTCGTGTCCGTCCTGGCCCATCTTGGCGACGAGGATGCGGGGGCGGCGGCCCTCCTCCTCCTCGAAACGGTCGACCAGGGCGCGGGTGCGGTCCACGTGCGGCGACTCCCCTGCCTCGTTGCGGTACACGCCGGAGATGGTACGGATCTGGCTGGCGTGCCGGCCGTAGACCTTCTCCAGCGCGTCGGAGATCTCGCCGACGGTGGCCTTGGCCCGGGCGGCGTTCACGGCGAGGTGGAGCAGGTTGGACTCCAGGCCGGTGCCGGCGGTCTTGGAGGCCGCGTCGGTCAGCGCCCGCAGCGCGTCCTGGCAGGCCGCCTCGTCGCGCTCCTCGCGCAGCCGCCGCAGCTTGGCGATCTGCTGGGCCCGCACCGAGGAGTTGTCGACCTTGAGGACGTCGATCTGCTCGTCGTTCTCCACCCGGTACTTGTTGACCCCGATGACCGGCTGCCGGCCGGAGTCGATGCGGGCCTGGGTCCGGGCCGCCGCCTCCTCGACGCGCAGCTTCGGGATGCCGGCGTCGATGGCCTGGGCCATGCCGCCGGCCGCCTCGACCTCCTGGATGTGCTGCCAGGCGCGGCGGGCCAGGTCGTAGGTCAGCTTCTCGACGTACGCGCTGCCGCCCCAGGGGTCGATCGAGCGGCAGGTGCCGGACTCCTGCTGGAGCAGCAGCTGGGTGTTGCGGGCGATCCGGGCGGAGAAGTCGGTGGGCAGCGCCAGCGCCTCGTCGAGGGCGTTGGTGTGCAGCGACTGGGTGTGGCCCTGGGTCGCGGCCATCGCCTCGACCATGGTGCGGGTGACGTTGTTGAAGACGTCCTGCGCGGTGAGCGACCAGCCGGAGGTCTGCGAATGGGTGCGCAGCGAGAGCGACTTGGGGTTCTTCGGGTCGAACTGCTTGACCAGCTTGGCCCACAGGAGGCGGGCCGCGCGCAGCTTGGCGACCTCCATGAAGAAGTTCATGCCGATGGCCCAGAAGAAGGACAGCCGGGGCGCGAACGCGTCGACGTCCAGGCCCACTTCCTGCCCGGCCCGCAGGTATTCCACCCCGTCGGCCAGGGTGTAGGCCAGCTCCAGGTCGGCGGTGGCCCCGGCCTCCTGGATGTGGTAGCCGGAGATGGAGATCGAGTTGTACCGCGGCATCTTCTGCGAGGTGTACGCGAAGATGTCGGAGATGATCCGCATCGAGGGCCGGGGCGGGTAGATGTAGGTGTTGCGGACCATGAACTCCTTGAGGATGTCGTTCTGGATGGTCCCGGCCAGCTTCTCGGGCGGTACGCCCTGCTCCTCGGCGGCCACGATGTAGAGGGCGAGGACCGGCAGCACGGCGCCGTTCATCGTCATCGACACGGTCATCTTGTCCAGCGGGATGCCGTCGAAGAGCTGCCGCATGTCGTAGATCGAGTCGATGGCCACGCCCGCCATGCCGACGTCGCCGGTGACCCGCGGGTGGTCGCTGTCGTAGCCGCGGTGGGTCGGCAGGTCGAAGGCGACCGAGAGGCCCTTCTGGCCGGCGGCGAGGTTGCGCCGGTAGAAGGCGTTGGACTCCTCGGCCGTGGAGAAGCCGGCGTACTGGCGGATGGTCCACGGCTGGTTGACGTACATCGTCGGATAGGGCCCGCGCAGGTACGGGGCCGTGCCCGGGTAGGTCGCGAGGAAGTCCAGGCCCTCCAGGTCGCGCCCGGTGTACAGGGGCTTGACGCCGATGCCCTCCGGGGTCTCCCAGAGCAGGTCGGAGGCGCTGGATCCGGTGGACTCCTTGACGGCCGCCGACCACTGCTCCTCGGTGGCCTCGGCGGGCGTCGCCGGTCCCAGCGGGACCTGCGAGAAGTCGGGAATCTGCATCACGCCGCCACTCCCATGCGGTCGAGGATGGAGGACAGGACGGCCACCGCGTCGCAGCCGGCGAAGACGTACTCGTCCACGCCCTCGTACCCGCCGCGGCCGGCGAGGTACACGCGCTCGGCGCCGGCCGCCTTGAGGGCGGCGGCCACGTCCGCGGCCTGCTCCTCGTAGAGGGCGTCGCCGGAGCACAGGCAGGCGACCGTGGCGCCGGAGGCCGTGAAGGCCGCGGCGGCGGTGGCCGGGTCCACGGACACCGGCTCGTGGACCGGTTCGATGCCGCCGGCCTGGAAGAGGTTGGCGGCGAAGGTGGCGCGGGCGGTGTGCGCGGCGGCCGGGCCGAGCGCGGCCAGGAACACCCTGGGGCGCGCGCCGGTGGCGGCCAGGTGGGCGTCCGACCGGGCGCGCAGCGCCTCGTAGTCCTCGTCCCGGCGGACCCGGGGCAGGCCCCCGCCGGCCGGCCGGGGGGCGCTCGCGCGGACCACCGGCTTCTCGCCCAGGTGCGGGAACTCGCTGACGCCGGTGACCGGTTCGCGGCGCTTGGCCAGGCGCTTCTTGCGCTCCTGCCAGGTGGCGGCGATCCGGTCGCCGACCAGTCCGGAGCCGAGGGCCGCGGCCTGACCGCCGGCGGCCTCCAGCTCCTGGAAGAACGCCCAGGCGGCGTCGGCGAGTTCGGTGGTCAGGGACTCCACGTACCAGGAGCCGCCGGCCGGGTCGGCGACCCGGCCCAGGTGCGACTCCTCCAGCAGGATGGAGGAGGTGTTGCGGGCGATGCGGCGGGCGAAGGGGTCCGGCAGGCCCAGTTCGTTGTCGAAGGGCAGCACGGTGACCGCGTCCGCGCCGCCGACGCCCGCGGCCAGGGTGGCGACGGTGGTGCGGAGCATGTTCACGTACGGGTCGCGGCGGGTCATCATCACCGGCGAGGTGACCGCGTGCTGGCGCTGGGCGCCGGCGTCGCCGGTGCGCACCCCGCACACCTCGGCCACCCGCGCCCACAGCCGGCGGGCGGCGCGGAGCTTGGCGATGGTGAGGAACTGGTCGGCGGTGGCGGCGTAGCGGAACTCCAGCTGGCGCAGGGCCGCTTCGAGGGGCAGACCGGCCTCGGTGAGCAGCCGCAGGTACCCGACTCCGGTGGCCAGCGAGGCGCCCAGCTCCTGCCCGGCGGAGGCGCCGGCCTCGTGGTAGGGCAGCGCGTCCACGGTCAGCGCGCGCAGCCCCGGGTACTGCTCGTGGCAGCGGCGGGCCAGCTCGAGCGCGTCGGCCGGGTCGGCGGCGGCGCCGGTACGGGCGGTCAGGCCGAGCGGGTCGGCGCCGAGGTTGCCGCGGGCGGCCGCGGGGGCCACCTCCCGGGCCTCGTACAGGGCGAGCAACGCCCGGGCGGCGGCGCCGGTTTCGGCCCCGGCGTCCAGGACCACGGGCGCGAGGTCGAGGTAGACCCCGGCCAGCGCCCGCTCCAGCCCGGCCACCGGCAGGCCCTCGCCGCCGAGGGGCAGCCACAGCGAGGTGACGCCGTTCTCCAGGTCCGCGAGCACCGCATCGTTGGCGCGGGCCGGATCCGGGACGGTGTGCTGCTGGCGCACGTCCCAGCCGCCGGCGGGCCGGCCGCCGCGCACGAAGGGCGCGAAGCCGGGGTAGCCGGCGGCGGGGGCCGCGTCGCGGGCGGTGTACAGCGGGCGGGCCGTGAGCCCGTCGTCCAGCGCGGTCGACAGCGCCTGCTCGGCGGCGTCGCCGGACACGTCCTTGCCCGACTTGCGCAGTACGCCTTCCACCAGGCGCTGCCACTCTTCGTGGGTGGCGTCCGGGAACTCGGCTGCGAGCGGGAGCCCGTCATCGGGGAGAACCGTCATGCCTGGATGCTAGGGGGTAGGCACTGAGTGCCAGCAGAGGCGACGGATGTGACCTTCAACTCTCCCACCTGCGGGTGATGCCCTTATGTCCGGTTTCATGGCGCAGCGGTGCCGTGTCCGGCCGCGGATGCGCCTCCGCCCCGGCGGGACCTGGGTCCCGCCGGGGCGGATCAGTGCGTTCCGCCCGCGCTCAGTGCGCGGGCCCCGGGCCTCAGGCCAGGGAGGCGATGGCCTGGTTGAAGGTGGCCGACGGGCGCATCACGGCCTGGGCCTTGGCGACGTCGGGCTGGTAGTAGCCGCCGATCTCGGCCGGGGTGCCCTGGACGGCGTTCAGCTCGCCGACGATGGTCGACTCCTGCTCGGTCAGGGTCGCGGCCAGCGGGCCGAAGGCCTCGGCGAGCTGGGCGTCGTCGGTCTGCTTGGCCAGCTCCTGCGCCCAGTACATGGACAGGTAGAAGTGGCTGCCGCGGTTGTCGATGCCGCCGACGCGACGGGTCGGCGACTTGTCCTCGTTGAGGAAGGTGCCGGTGGCGCGGTCGAGGGTGTCGGCCAGGACCTGGGCGCGGGCGTTGCCCGTGGTGGTGGCCAGGTGCTCGAAGCTGGCGGCCAGCGCGAAGAACTCGCCCAGGCTGTCCCAGCGCAGGTAGTTCTCCTTGACCAGCTGCTGGACGTGCTTGGGGGCCGAGCCGCCCGCGCCCGTCTCGAAGAGGCCGCCGCCGGCCATCAGCGGGACGACCGACAGCATCTTGGCGCTGGTGCCCAGCTCCAGGATCGGGAAGAGGTCGGTCAGGTAGTCGCGCAGGACGTTGCCGGTGACGGAGATGGTGTCCTCGCCGCGGCGGATGCGCTCCAGGGAGAAGGCGGTGGCCTTGACCGGGGAGAGGATCTCGATCTGCAGGCCCTCGGTGTCGTGCTCCGGGAGGTACTGCTTGACCTTGGCGATCAGCTGCGCGTCGTGGGCGCGGTCCTCGTCCAGCCAGAAGACGGCCGGGGAGCCGGTGGCGCGGGCGCGGGTGACGGCCAGCTTGACCCAGTCCTGGATCGGCAGGTCCTTGGTCTGGCAGGCGCGGAAGATGTCGCCCTCGGCGACCTCCTGCTCCAGGACCGTGTTGCCCGCGGCGTCGACCAGGCGGACGGTGCCGGCCGCGGCGATCTCGAAGGTCTTGTCGTGGCTGCCGTACTCCTCGGCCTTCTGCGCCATCAGGCCGACGTTGGGGACCGAGCCCATGGTGGCCGGGTCGAAGGCGCCGTGGGCGCGGCAGTCGTCCAGGACGGCCTGGTAGACGCCGGAGTAGCTGCTGTCGGGCAGGACGGCGAGGGTGTCCGCCTCCTGGCCGTCCGGGCCCCACATGTGGCCGGAGGTGCGGATCATGGCCGGCATCGAGGCGTCGACGATGACGTCGGACGGCACGTGCAGGTTGGTGATGCCCTTGTCGGAGTCGACCATCGCCAGGGCCGGGCCCTCGGCGAGCTCGGCGTCGAAGGAGGCCTTGATCTCGTCGCCGTTGGCGACGGCGCCCAGGTCGCCGAGGATGGCGCCGAGGCCGTCGTTCGGGGAGAGGCCGGCGCCGGCCAGGACCTCGCCGTACTTGGCGAAGGTCTGCGGGAAGAAGGCGCGCACGACGTGGCCGAAGACGATCGGGTCGGAGACCTTCATCATCGTGGCCTTGAGGTGCACGGAGAACAGCACGCCCTCGGCCTTGGCGCGGGCGACCTGCGCGGCCAGGAACTCCTGCAGGGCGGCGACGCGCATGACGGAGGCGTCGACGACCTCGCCGGCCAGGACCGGTACGGACTCGCGCAGCACGGTGGTGGTGCCGTCGGCGGCGACGTGCTCGATGCGCAGGGCGCCGGCCTCGGCGACCACGGCGGACTTCTCGGTGGACCGGAAGTCGTTCTCACCCATGGTGGCGACGTTGGTCTTCGAGTCGGCCGACCAGGCACCCATGCGGTGCGGGTGGGTCTTGGCGTAGTTCTTGACCGAGCCGGGCGCGCGGCGGTCGGAGTTGCCCTCGCGCAGGACCGGGTTGACGGCGCTGCCCTTGACCTTGTCGTAGCGGGCGCGGGTGTCGCGCTCCTCGTCGGTCTTCGGGTCGTCCGGGTAGTCCGGGAGCGCGTAGCCCTGGCCCTGGAGCTCGGCGATCGCGGCCTTCAGCTGCGGGATCGAGGCCGAGATGTTGGGCAGCTTGATGATGTTGGCGGCCGGGGTCTTGGCCAGCTCGCCCAGCTCGGCGAGGGCGTCGGCGATGCGCTGGCCCTCCTCGAGACGCTCGGGGAAGCTCGAGATGATCCGGCCCGCCAGGGAGATGTCACGCGTCTCCACGCTCACCCCGGCCTGCCCGGCGTACGCCTGGACCACCGGCAGGAACGAATGCGTTGCCAGGGCCGGGGCCTCGTCAGTGTGGGTGTAGATGATGGTCGAGTCAGTCACCGGGTGCTCCGCTCCACGTCTGCGTCTCTCGTCTGCAACATTGCTCGACATCAAGATATCTCCTGATCGACCCGGCATCGACATCGGCCCCGCCCGGCGGCCGGGGGACGACACGGGACCGCCGCCCCGGTGTGGCACCGGGGCGGCGGTCTGCGCGGGAGCGGGGCGGGTCAGCTGCCGACGGCGCCGTTGCCGGAGAGCACCGGGATGTTGTCCGCGATGTGCGAGAGCGGCTCGTCACCCTTGGCCTGGGTGGAGTTCTCGGTGCACTGCTGGGTCTGCGGCGCGGACAGGACCGGGATGTCCTGGACGCCCACGTTGGCGATGATCGCGACCAGCGACTGGGCGTTGACCTTGGCGGGCACGCCGAGGCAGAGCTTGTTGGCGGTGCCCTGGACCAGCGAGGCCTGCGGGCTCATGACGCCCTTGGTCTCGGCGTTGCCGTAGATCTGCTGCGCGCCGTTGCCGTTGACGGTGTTGACCCCGTTGTCGTTGCCGATGGCCAGGGCCGGAGCGGCCACGGCGGCGCCCGCCCCGACGACGGCCGCGGTGGCGGCGGCGGTGAGCATGATCTTCTTGAGCATCTTGGGGGTCTTTCTTCTCGTACGGGATCCCCTTGCCGGGGCGCCGTGCCCAACGAGCGCGGGCGGATCGCGTTGCGTCCCTTCACCCACACGGCCGCATCCGCGCCCGGGAAACGCCGCAGGCCGCCCCCTCGCGGACGAGGGGACGGCCTGGCGGAGCGGGCGGGATCAGGCGACCGGGACCGGGAAGGTCGGGTACTCCACGCCGGAGACGTGCTGGACCACGCGGATCACCTGGCACGAGTAGCCGAACTCGTTGTCGTACCAGAGGTAGAGGATCGCGTTGTCACCGTCGACCTTGGTCGCACCGGCGTCCACGATCGAGGAGTGCCGCGAGCCGACGAAGTCCATGGAGACGGCGTCGGGGGCGGTGGTGAAGTCGATCTGGCGCTTGAGCGGCGAGTGCAGCGAGACGCCGCGCAGGTACTCCAGGACCTCGTCGCGGGTGGTCTCGCGGCCCAGGCGCAGGCTCAGGATGGCGATCGAGACGTCCGGGACGGGGACGCGGATCGAGCTGCCGGTGATGGGCGCCTTGAGGTCGGGCAGCGCCTTCGCGACGGCGGAGGCGGCACCGGTCTCGGTGATGACCATGTTCAGCGGCGCGGACCGGCCGCGGCGGTCGGCCTTGTGGTAGTTGTCCAGCAGGTTCTGGTCGTTCGTGAACGAGTGGACGGTCTCCACGTGACCGCGCAGCACGCCGTACTCGTCGTCCATGGCCTTCAGCGGCGGGACGATGGCGTTGGTGGTGCAGGAGGCGCAGGACAGGATCCGCTCGTCCGGCTTGATCGTGTCGTGGTTGACCCCGTGCACGATGTTCGGGACGTCGCCCTTGCCGGGGGCCGTCAGGACGACCTTGTCGATGCCCGGGCGCAGGTGCTTGGCCAGGCCCTCGCGGTCGCGCCACTTGCCGGTGTTGTCGATCAGGATCGCGTCCTTGATCCCGTACGCCGTGTAGTCGACCTCGGAGGGGTCGTTGGCGTAGATCACGCGGATCGCGTTGCCGTTGGCGACGATCGTGCTGTTCGCCTCGTCGACCGTGATGGTGCCCTGGAACTGGCCGTGGATCGAGTCGCGCCGCAGCAGCGAGGCGCGCTTGACCAGGTCGGCCTCGCCGCCGCCGCGCACGACGATGGCGCGCAGCCGCAGGCCGTTGCCGGAGCCGGCCTTCTCGATCAGCAGGCGGGCGACGAGGCGGCCGATGCGGCCGAAGCCGTAGAGGACGACGTCGCGGCCGGCGCCGCGCTCGAGCTTGTTGTCACCGGTGGCCCCGGCCACGGCCTGGGCGGTGAACTCCTCGACCGACAGACCGCGGTCGTCGGTCTTGTAGTTCGCGGCGAGCATGCCGAGGTCGATCTGGGAGGGCCCCAGGTCCAGCGCGGCGAGCGCCTGGAGGAACGGCATCGTCTCGGTGACCGAGAGTTCCTCACCGGCGATCTGCCGGGCGAACCGGTGGGTCTTGAGGATGCTGACCACCGACTTGTTCACCAGGGAGCGGCTGTGGAGGAGGACGGTGACGTCCTGCTCGCGGTGCAGCTTCCCGATGATCGGAATCATCGACTCGGCGATCTCCTCGCGAGTCTTCCAGTCGGTGAACGAGTCGTCGTTGACAGTCACAGGTTTTTTACTTTCGAGCTAGGCGGCGCTCATATGCTAACCCGACTGGTTTTCGAGCACGCGGCGGGGCTGCCCTCGCCCCCGCGACCCCCGTTCGCCCGCCCCGAATGGCGTACCGGGTGGGCCTGGCGCCTAATGACAGTGCGTGCTCCCCCAGTGGCGCACAGCGACCGACGCATGCCTGAGTAGACCCCTTGCGTCGGCGAGGAGCTTGAGATGAACGAGACCACGAAACCCGCGGCCGTACCGGCAGACGGCCACGCGCTTCCCGAGACCCCTGCCCCCGGCCCGGCGGGTGAAGCGGGGGCCGACCCCCTGCAGACCCTCCTGGACACGGTCGCCACCTGCCGTCCGCTCGACGAGGTCAGCACCCTGCTGGCGCCGTTGAAGGAGAGCGGACGCCACCCGGACCTGGTGCGCGAGGCACTGTGCACGGCCGCGGTCACCCGGCCCGTCGAGGAGGTGGGGCAGGTGATCGACGCGCTCGGCACCTCCCCGCAGGAACGGGCCGAGGCCGAACTGCTGCTCCGCACGGCGGCCGTGCAGCGGCCCATGGCGGACGTCGCCCGGCTGGTGGACCGGCTCGCCGGTACGGCCGCCGGCGACCCGGCGGCCGGGCCCCGGGACCTGACCGCCCAGGCGCCGGCCGGCCCCGAGCCGCTGCCCGGGTACGCCGAACTGCCCCCGGCCTGGCAGGTGGTGGAGCCCGCTCCGCCGCCGGCCGCCGACCCGGCGGACGAGCCGTGGGCACCGGCGCGCTGGCAGACGGTCCTGCGCGGGCCGGTGGTGGTGGCGCTGCTGGCGCTGACCGCGCTGCACTTCCCCGGGGACCCGGCGGGCCTGGCGGCCGCGGCGCCCGGCGGCGGGCTGCTGCCGGCGGTGGTCGCGGCGCTGTGCCTGGCCGCCGGTGCGGCGCTGGCGCTCCGGGCCACGGCCGTCACCTGGTGGGCGGCGGCCCTGACGGCCGCGGCGGTACTGGCCCTGCACCTGGTCGGACGGGCCACCGCACTGGAGCCGCTGGCCCACGCGGTGGGCGGCACGGTGCCGTGGGCCGACGCCGTGGCGGTGCTCTGCGCCGGCGCCGCGGCCACCCTGGCCATGGCCGCCCTGCGGGCGCCGGCCGCCGGCCGCACCGCGTCCCGGTGACCCCGCGCGGGCGGGCCGCGGCCCGGTAACCCCGCCGCTCCCCCGCCGGGCCCCGGCCCGTCGGACGTCCGGTCCCGCCCCCGTGGTCACCGCCCCGCGCGGTCCGGCCACGGGGGCGGGGTCATGTCCGGCGGCCGGGATTCAGCCGAACGGGTGGGCGCCGCCGGTGCGGACGCCACCCCGCTCTCGCTAGCGTGAGGAGCCGCAACTGCGCGGAGGCACGCATGGACGGGACAGGCGGTCCGGCGCCGGACGGGGCCGGCACGACCGGGATCACGGGCCGGGGCGCCGGCACCGACGAGGAGTTCGGTCCGGCGCTGCGCCGGGCCAGACAGGGCCGCGGCCTGTCCCTCTCCGCGCTGGCCGGGCTGGTCCACTACAGCAAGGGCTACCTGAGCAAGATCGAGAACGGCGGGAAGCCGCCCACCCCCGATCTGGCCCGGCGCTGCGACGCGGCGCTGCGGGCCGGCGGCCGGCTGGCCGCCCTGGTCCCCGAGACCCCGCCGGCCCCGGCTCCCCCGGTACCGCAGGCCCGGCAGCCGGAGCCCTCGGCCGACTGCCCGTACCGGGGGCTCGCGCCCTTCGGAGCCGCGGACGCCGACTGGTTCTTCGGACGGGAGCGGGCCACCGGGGCGCTGCTGGCGCGGCTGGCGGAGCGGGCCGGCGCGGGCCCGCTGGCGGTGGTGGCCTCCTCCGGCGCCGGCAAGTCCTCCGTACTGCGGGCCGGTCTGGTGCCGGCCCTGCGCCGGGGCGGCCCGGGCGCCCTGGCCGCCCGGACCCGGCCGGTGGTCTGCACCCCGACCGCGCACCCGCTCGCCGAACTGCTCGGCGCGCTGCGGTCGGCCCTCGGAGAGTCCGGTGCGGCCGCGCCCTGGCCGACCCCGGCGGAACTGGCCGACCGGCCGCAGGCGTTGGCCGAGACGGTGCGCGGGGCGGCTGCGGCGGGCGCCCTGGTGCTGGTGGTGGACCAGTTCGAGGAGGTGTTCACGCTCTGCCGGGAGGAGGCGGAGCGGCGGGCCCTGCTCGCCGTGCTCGGGGCGCTGGCCGACGGCCGGTCCGGGGATCCGGCCGCCCTGGTGGTGCTGGGCCTGCGGGCCGACTTCAGCGGCCGCTGCCTGGCTTACCCGGAGCTGGCCGAGGTCTTCACCCACGGGCTGTACGTCCTGGCGCCGATGGCCGCGGAGGAGCTGCGGGCCGCGGTCACCCGGCCCGCCGAGCGGGCCGGTCTGGTCCTGGAACCGGGGCTGGTGGAGCTGCTGTTGCGGGACGCGGGCGCCGGCGACGTCCCCGGCCCCACCGCCGCCTGGGCGCTGCCGCTGCTCTCGCACGCCCTGCTGGTCACCTGGCGCGCCCGGTCCGGACGTACCCTCACGGTCGCCGGGTACGAGGCCACCGGCGGGCTGCGCGGAGCGGTGGCCCGGACCGCGGAGGAGGTCTTCACCGGCCTGGACCGGACCGGCCAGGAGGCGGCCCGGCGGGTGCTGTTGCGGCTGGTGCACGTCGGCGACGGGGACGTGGAGACGCGCCGCCGGACCGCCCCGGAGCGGCTGACCGCGGGCGCCGCGGACCCCCGCGCGGCCTCGGCCGCCCTCGACGCCTTCGTACGGGCCCGGCTGGTGACGGCCGGGGCGTCGGCGGTCCAGATCACCCACGAGGCGCTGCTGCGGGCCTGGCCCCGGCTGCGGGACTGGATCCACGCGGACCGGGCCGGGCTGCTGCTGCACCAGCAGTTGGCCGATGCGGCGGCTGCCTGGATCCGGGAGGACCGCGATCCGGAGCTGCTGTACCGGGGCAACCGGCTGGCGGCGGCCGACGACTGGGCGGAGCGGCAGGACGGCCGGGACCCGCCGGGGCCCGCCGCGGCGGAGTTCCTGGCGGCCGGCCGGGCCGAGGAGCGGCGCCGGCAGCGGCGCTCGCGCCGGCAGGCGCGGGCGCACCGCCGGCTGCTGGCCGCGCTGGCCGTGCTGCTGGTGGCGGCGCTCGGCGCCGGCGGCCTCGCCCTCCACCAGGGCGCGCGGGCGGTGGCGGAGCGGCGGGTGGCGCAGTCGCAGGCGATGGCGGTGCGCTCCGAGGCGCTGGCCGCCGGGCAGCCGGAGGCCTCGATGCTGCTCGCGGCGCAGGCGTACCGGACCGCGCCGACCACCGAGGCGCGCGGTGCGCTGCTCAGTACCCAGGCCGGGCCGTTCGCGGGCCGGCTGACCGGCCACACCGGTCCGGTCAACGGGGTGGCCTTCGCCCCCGACGGGCGGCTGCTGGCGACGGCCGGCAGCGATGCGACGGTACGGCTGTGGGGCGGTCCGGGGCTGCGGTCCCCGGTGGCGGTGTTCACGGGGTACGGCGGGCCGGTGCTGGGGGTGGCCTTCGCGCCCGACGGGCGGCTGCTGGCCTCGGCGAGCACGGACGGCACGGTACGGCTGTGGCGGCTGCCCGGGCGCCAAGCGGCGGGCACGCTCTTCGGGCACAGCGGGGCGGTCCGGGCGGTGGCCTTCAGCCCGGACGGGCGGACCCTGGCCTCGGCGGGCGCGGACCACACGGTCCGGCTCTGGGACACGGCCACCCGGCGGCCGGCCGGCACCCTGCGCGGCCACACGGACACGGTCAACGCCCTCGCCTTCGCACCGGACTCCCGCACCCTGGCCTCCGGGGCGGCCGACCGCACGGTCCGGCTGTGGACCCGGCGGGACGCCGGCGACCGCACGCCCGCTCCGGACCCCGGGTCCGGGGACGGCCCGGCAGCCGGGGACGGCGGCTGGCGGGCGGCGGCCACCCTGGCCGGGCACACCGACGGGGTGCTCGGGGTGGCCTTCGCCCCGGACGGGCGGAGCGTGGCCTCCGGGGCCGCGGACCGGACCGTGCGGGTCTGGGACCCGGCCGGCCGGGACGCGCCGGTGGTGCTGCGCGGGCACAGCGACGACGTCAACGCCGTGGCGTACACCCGCGACGGCTCGGGGCTGGTGAGCGGCGGCGGGGACGGCACGGCCAAGGTCTGGGACGTGGCGGGCCGCCGGGTGACCCGCACCCTGGCCGGCCACTCGGACTACGTGATGTCGGTGGCGGCCGGGCCGGACGGCCTGCTGGCCACCGGCAGCTTCGACCGGACGGCGGTGCTGTGGGACACCCGGCGCGGGGCCCTGACGGCCCGTCCGTTCGCCGAGCTGTGGCAGGCGGCCTTCGCGCCCGGCGGCCGGCTGCTGGCCGCGGCGGCCGGGGACGGCACGGTCCGCCTGTGGGACCCGGTGCGCGGGCGCACGCCGGCCGCGCTGACCGGGCATCACGGCGGGGTGTTCGCGGTGGCCTTCTCGCCGGACGGCCGGCTGCTGGCCTCGGCGGGCGCCGACCGGACGGTGCGGCTGTGGGACACCGCCACCCGGCGGCCGCTGGCCGTGCTCACCGGGCACGGCGGCGCGGTCTTCGCCCTCGCCTTCTCGCCCGACGGGCGGCTGCTGGCCTCGGCCAGCGCGGACCGGACGGTCAAGCTGTGGGACCCCGGCCGGCACACCCAGATCAGCACCTTCGCCGGGCACCAGGACTTCGTCAACGCCCTGGCCTTCGCCCCGGACGGCCGGCTGCTGGCCTCCGGCGGCGACGACCTGAGCGTCCGGCTGTGGGACGTGGCGGCCGGCACCGAGCGCCGGGCCCTGCACGGGCACTCGGGCGCGGTGCGCGGGGTGGCCTTCGCCCCGGACGGCCGGACCCTGGCCAGCAGCGGGAACGACGGCACGGTCCGGGTCTGGGACCCCGCCTCGGGCCGGAGCCTGGCGGTGCTCACCGGGCACGTCGGCTCGGTCCGCGCGGTGGCGTACGGGCCGGACGGCCGGACCCTGGCGAGCGGCGGCATCGACGGCACCGTACGGCTGTGGGACGCCCGGCGGTACCGGCCGGCCGCCACCCTCACCGGCCAGGGCGGCGCGGTGTGGGGGGTGGCCTTCGACCCGGCGGACGGGCGGCCCGCGAGCAGCGGCACCGACGGGACGGTACGGCTGTGGTCGCTGGACCCGGACGGCCGGGCGGACGCGCTCTGCGCCCTGGTCGGCCACAGCGGCCCGGCCCGCCGGCTGCTGCTGCCGGAACTCCCCGCCCCGCCGGACTGCTGAGCGCCCCTCAGGCGGGCCGGGTTTCCCGGGGGTTTCCCGTTTCCCGTCCTGGTGGGCGACGCGGCGGTGCTCGACACCGGGGGGCGCCGCGGCCCAGTCTCGAAGGGCCGGCGGATCCGCCGGTACCAGCCCCGGCGGCAGCGGTACGACGGCCGGCCGGGGGTTCGGACGGGGAACGGGGTACGGGGATGATCCGCAGCAGCAAGGGCGGGCGGTGGCGGGGCTCGGCCGCGGCGATGGGGGCCGCGGTACTGCTCGCCGGGGGCACCGCCTGGGCGGTGCCGGCCACCGCGGCCGGACCGCCGGCCACCAGGGCGGCGGCGTCCTGCGCCGTACTGGCCCCGGGGGCCTCCGCGGTGGCGGAGGCGGCCGTCCGGGCCGCCTGCGAGCAGGTGGGCGTCTGGTACACCTGGGGCGGCGGTCACGGCGCCCAGCCGGGCCCGACGTACGGCCAGGTCGACCCGAGCGACCCGGCCAGCCAGCACGACCCCGAGCGGCTGGGCTTCGACTGCTCGGGACTGGTCCGGTACGCCTACGCCCGGGCCACCGGGCGGGACCTGCTCGCGGGCAACTCCCGGCACCAGTTCGAGACCCCGTACGCGACGGCCCGGTTCGGCGCCGCACAGGGGACGGCGCCGCTGCTGCCCGGGGACCTGCTGGCCTGGGGCGCGGGCGGGGCGATCCACCACATCGCGGTCTACCTCGGTGCCGGGAAGATGGTGGAGGCCCGGCAGTCCGGCACCCGCATCATGGTCAGCGACGTGCGGCTCGGCGGGGACTACGCCGGGGCGGTCCGCATCGACGGCGGGGCGCAGCAGCCGGGCGGCACCTTCAGCACCTGGGGCACGGACGTGTGGACCCATGCGGAGCCGTCCACGGACAGCCGTCGGGTGCACAAGTTCCCCGGGCCGACGACCGTGCGGGTGCAGTGCCAGAAGCACGCGCAGACCGTGACGGCGGAGGGCTACACCAACGACGCCTGGTCGTACCTGCCCGAGTACGGCGCCTGGATCACCAACATCTACATCCGCGGCGGCGCCTGGCTGGACGGCGTACCGACCTGCCCCTGAGCCGCGCCCGCGCCCACCGATCACCGAACACCCATCACCCGGCTCCGCCCGGAGCCACCGTCAGGAGGAAGCATGTCCGCACGCAAGCAGATCGTCCTCGGCCTGGCCGCCGCCGCGCTCACCGCGGTCACCACGCTCGCGGTGCCCGCGACCGCGGTCCCGGCCACCGGGCACGCCAAGGCCACCACCAAGTCCGCCGCCGCCGAATGCGGGGTCCGTGCCGACCACAAGCTGTGGTGCGGCAACCGGGTCGGCGCCAAGGGCTACGAGCACCGCCGGTACACCTCGAACGTCCGGGGCCCGCTGAACACCGGCTTCAGCTGGTTCCAGTGCTGGGGCCCGGGCGAGAACCACGCCGGCGGCAACAACATCTGGTACTGGACCAAGCTCGACAACGGCCAGTGGGGCAACGTCCCCGCGGTGGACGTGCACACCTCCGTCGACCCGGCCCCGGGACTCGACGAGTGCTGAGCCGGCGGTGAGCGGCGGCCCGGACCCGGGCCGCCGCCTCAGACCTCCGGGAAGGCCGGGTCGATGCCGAGGGCGGGGGCGAGGGCACCCCAGATCGTGGCCCGGGCGGTGGCCATGCCGACCCGGGGGTCGGCCAGCATGAGGCGGATGCCCAGGCCGTCGCACAGGGCCAGCACCAGCGTGCTCAGCGCGGTCACGTCGCACGTCTCGAACTCGCCGGTGGCGATGCCGCGTTCGATCGCCCCGCCGACCCAGGAGTGCAACTGGTCGTAGAGGTCCACGGCGAGGTGCCGGGCGGTCGGGTCGCGCTGGGCCCGCACCCACAGCTCCTGCCAGAGCTTCCAGTCCTGCCGCAGCTCGTCGTCCGAGGGCAGCATGCTGCGCAGGATCCCCGCCAGTACCACCGCGGCCGGCGCGGAGTCCGCGTCGGCCGCGGTGTCCACCCCGGTCTGGGCGAAGGAGTGGGTCATCGCCTCGGCGAAGAGCTTCTCCCGGGTGTCGAAGTGGTAGTGCAGCAAGGCCTTGGACACGCCCGCGTGTTCGGCCACCTTGCGCATGCTGACGTTCTCGAAACCGATGTCGGCGATCACCTCGCACGCGGACCTGAGGATCCGCTCCCGCGTCTCGAGCGCCTGTTCCGCCTTGGTCACGTTGGCAACTCCCCGTGTTCGTGCCCGCCGGGCGGGCGGGTGGGCGCGCACCGGGCCCACCGGACCATCATCCTCGCGCATCCCGCCCCGGACTCCCCTCGTCCGGGGCGGCCCTCAGGCGTACGTGTGGAACCCCCGGCCGGTCTTGCGGCCGAGCAGGCCCGCGTCCACCATCCGGGCCAGCAGCGGCGGGGTCGCGTACAGCGGCTCGCGGTACTCGGCGTACAGCGACGCGGCGATGGCCGCGACGGTGTCCAGGCCGATGAGGTCGGCCAGGGCCAGCGGCCCGAGCGGATGGGCGCAGCCCAGGGTCATGCCCCGGTCGATGTCCTCCGGGGAGGCGCTGCCCGACTCGGCCATCCGCACCGCCGACAACAGGTACGGCACCAGCAGCGCGTTGACCACGAACCCGGCCCGGTCCTGGGCCCGGACCACGGTCTTGCCCAGCGCACCGGCCGCGAACTCCCCGGCCCGCCGCAGGGTGTCCTCGCCGGTCAGCAGCGAGGGCACCAGCTCGACCAGCGGCAGCACCGGGACGGGGTTGAAGAAGTGCAGGCCGACCACCTGCGCGGGCCGCGAGGTGGCCGCCGCCAGCCGGATCACCGGCAGCGAGGAGGTGTTGGTCGCCAGCACGGCGTCCGGCCGCCGCACCACCTCGTCCAGCCGGGCGAAGACCGCCAGCTTGGCCCGCTCGTCCTCGGCCACCGCCTCGATCACCAGCTCCCGGTCGGCCAGCAGTCCGTAGTCGGTGGTGACGGTGATCCGGGCCGCCGCGGCGGTCCGCTCGGCCGCGGTGAGCTTCCCGGCGGCCTCGGCCCGGGCCAGCGAGCGCTCGATCCGCTCCCGGCCGGCCGCGGCGGCCGCCGGACCCGCCTCCACGACCACCACCTCCCGGCCGGCCCGGGCGCAGACCTCCGCGATGCCGGAGCCCATCAGCCCGCAGCCCACCACCCCGACCTCTACCGGCGTGTCCATCGGTTCCTCCTCCCTGCGGGGGTACGGGCGCCCGGTGACCGGGCGCCCGGGCGGTGCGTCGGGGTCAGGCCGAGCCGGGCATCGCGAGGACGCCGGTGCCGCGCTTGACCAGTTCGCCCGCGATGATCAGGCGCTGGATCTCGGAGGTGCCCTCCCAGATCCGGTCCACCCGCAGCTCGCGGTACAGCCGCTCCACCGGGTACGAACGGTCGTACCCGCGGCCGCCGAAGATCTGCAGGCAGCGGTCGATGACCCGGCCGGAGGCCTCGCTGGCGGCCAGCTTGGCGATGGCGGCCTTGGCGTGCAGGGTCTTGCGGTCGGTCAGGCCCTCGTCGATCTCCCAGGCCACCTGGTGGGTGTAGGCGCGGTTCACGGCGATGTCCACCGCGCAGTCCGCGAGCATCCCCTGCACCAGCTGGAAGTCGGCGATCGGCGAGCCGAACTGGCGGCGCTCCACCGCCCAGTCGCGCGCCAGCTCCAGCGCCCGCTCGGCCGCGCCGATGGTCCGGGCCGCGATCATCAGCCGCTCCTCGGTGAACCAGGAGCGGGTGATGTCGTAGCCCTGGCCGATCTCCCCGAGGACGGTGTCCTCGGCCACGAAGACGTCGGTGAAGGTGAACTCCGGGTGCTCGTAGACGAAGGTGTGCATCCAGCGGGGCACCCGGGTCATCTCGATGCCGGGGGTGTCCTTGTCGACCAGGAAGAGGGTCGGGGCGCCCTCCTCGCCGGCCGCGGCCAGCACGATCATGAAGTCGGCGTGGTCGCCGACGGTGACGAACCACTTCTCGCCGTTGAGCAGCCAGCCGCCCTCGGTGCGGGTGGCGGTGGTCCGGATGCTCTGCGGGTCCGAGCCGGCCTCCGGCTCGCTGACCGCGTAGCAGTCCCGGCGCTCGCCGCGGATCACCGGCTCCAGGAACCGCTCGCGCTGGGCGGGGGTGCAGTACGAGAGGGCGTTGGCGGGCCGCCACACCATGTCCCACAGGGCGCCGGTGAGCCGGCCCAACTCGGCCTGCACGATCACCTGGTCGAGGATGGAGAGGCCGGCGCCGCCCCACTCGGCGGGCATGTTGACGGCCTGCAGACCGGCGGCCAGCACGGCGTCCCGGATCTCGGCGTGCGCCTC
The DNA here is from genome assembly GCF_040684615.1 of Streptomyces sp. NPDC089919. NCBI lineage: Bacteria > Bacillati > Actinomycetota > Actinomycetes > Kitasatosporales > Streptomycetaceae > Streptomyces > Streptomyces sp. NPDC089919. The sequence goes on along the minus strand of NZ_JBFBGK010000013.1, from coordinate 46,266 downwards.
GGGCGGCAGCCCGTTGTTCTCCTCGCAGTCCAGCTCGTACTTCGCGATGAAGTCGTTCAGGCCGCGCGCCGTGCTGCGGAGCTCCTGCTGGCGGGCGGTGAGACGGAAGTCCATGTCACTCCTGTGAAGGGGAAGGGGTAAGGGGGACGGGCAGGGGGTCAGGCGCCGGGCAGGGCGAGCACCCGGGTGCCGCGCTTGATCAGCTCGTTGGCGATGATCAGGCGCTGGATCTCGGAGGTGCCCTCCCAGATCCGGTCCACCCGCAGCTCGCGGTACAGCCGCTCCACCGGGTACGAACGGTCGTAGCCCCGGCCGCCGAAGACCTGGACGCAGCGGTCGATCACCCGGCCGGCCGCCTCGCTGGCGGCGAGCTTGGCCGTGGAGGCCTTGGCGTGCAGGGTCTTGGGGTCGGTGTCGGGGAGTCCGGCCTCCCAGGCGACCTGGTGGGTGTAGGCCCGGTTGACCGCGATGTCCACCGCGCAGTCCGCGAGCATCCCCTGCACCAGCTGGAACTCGGCGATCGGTGAACCGAACTGGTGCCGCCGCACGGCCCAGTCCCGGGCCAGCTCCAGCGCCCGCTCGGCCGCGCCCACGGTCCGGGCCGCGATCATCAGCCGCTCGTCGGTGAACCACTCCTTGGTCAGCTCGTAGCCGTTGCCGACCCCGCCGAGCACGTCCTCGTCGGGCACGAACACGTCGGTGAACGTGAACTCGGGGTGCCCGTTGACCGCGGAGTGCATGAAGCGCGGCACCCGGGTCATCACGACGCCCGGCGCCTGCTTGTCGACGAAGAAGAGGGTGGCCGCCCGCTCCGGGCCCGCGTCGGCCTGCACCAGCAGGAAGTCGGCGATGTCCCCGCAGGTGACGAACCACTTCTCGCCGTTGAGCAGCCAGCCGCCCTCGGTCCGGGTGGCGGTGCTGGTACCGGAGCCCGGGTCCGACCCGGCCCCCGGCTCGGTCACCGCGAAGGCGTCGAACCGCTCCCCGCGGATCACCGGCAGCAGGTACTTCTCCCGCTGCGCCTCGGTGCCGTACGCGAGGACGTTGGCCGGGCGCCAGGGGATGTCCCAGAGGCAGTTGGTGACCTTCCCGAACTCCTCCTCGACGATCACCTGGTCCAGCAGGGAGAGCCCGGCCCCGCCCCACTCGGCGGGCATGTTGATGGCGTAGACCCCGGCGTCGATGGCGGCCCGGGTGAGCTCCCGGACCGTCTCGTCCGGCAGCGGCCCGCCGGCCTCCTCGGACTGCTCCTCGTACCGCATCAGCAGCCGGCTGTACTCGGCGGCCCGGGCCTTGAGCCCGGCCTGCTCGGGGGTGTAACGGAAGTCCATGATGTGCTCCGTGAAGAGTGAGGGAACGTGGCAACGGTGATCAACTGACGGGTACGGGTTGCGCGTTGGCGGGGCCTCCGGCCGTCACCCCAGAACAGCCCTCCCGTCCAGCGCCAACGCCCCGTCGCTGCGCACCAGCAGCGGGTTGACCTCCAGTTCGGCGATCTCCGGATGGGCGGCGGCCACCGTGGTGATCCGCTCGATCACCGCGGCCGCGGCGGCCACGTCCACCGGCGGCCGGCCGCGGGCGCCGGCCAGCAGCGGTGCACCGCGCAGCCCGCGCAGCAGCCGTTCGGCGTGCGCGGCGGAGAGCGGGGCGAGGGCGAAGGCCACGTCGCGCAGGGTCTCGGTGAACACCCCGCCCAGCCCGACCATCGCCACCGGGCCGAAGCGCGGGTCCCGGTTGACGCCGACGATCAGCTCGACGCCGCCGGTGAGGTCGGCCATCGCCTCGACCGAGTAGGCGGGCGCACCCAGCCGGGCGTGCATCTGCCGGTACGCGGCGAGCAGCGCGGCCCGGTCGGGCAGGTTCAGGGCCACCCCGCCGGCGTCCGACTTGTGCAGCACGTGCAGCGCCTTGAGGACGTAGGGCCCGTAGAAGTCCTCCGCGGCGGCGAGGAGTTCGTCCTCGTCGGTGATCTCCCGGGCGGCCGGGAAGGGCACGCCGGCCGAGGCCAGCAGGGCCCGTACGGAGTGGTAGCCCGGGTCCCGCAGCGGCGCGGCGGCGAGCGGCAGGGCGGGGATCCCGGCGGCCGGGGCGCGCGCGGTCAGGGCGGCCAGGGCGCGGGCCGCGTCCTCGGTGGCCGAGAAGACCGGTATCCCGGCCCCGGCCAGGACCCGGCAGCTCGGCGACTGCGGGTACATCGACTGCACCACCAGCGGCTTGGGGGCGGCGGCGAGGTGGGCGGTGATGTCCCGGGCGGCCCGGACCTCGCCCTCGGCGAGTGCGGAGCCGCCGGCCGGGCCGCCGCCGAGGCCGCCCTCGGAGGCCGCGTACCCGCCGAAGTAGCCGGTCATCAGGACGGCGTCGACCTCGTCGGCGGCGAGCAGCCCGGCCACGGTGTCGGCGTAGCTGCCGGGCCGCTGCTCGCCCATGCCGGCCAGGTCGACCGGGTTGCCGACCGCGGACTGCTCCCACAGCACGCCCCGCAGCCGGTCCTGGGTGCTCCCGGCCAGCTCGGGCACCTCGAGTCCGGCGTCCTCGGCGGCGTCGGCGGCGATCGCGCCGTGGCCGCCGCCGTCGGTGAAGACGGCGGTACGGCGGCCGGTGCGGGCCCGGCGGCCGGCCGCGAGGGCGGCCAGGACGACCGTCATCTCCCGCGGGGTGTGCACCAGTTCCACCCCGGCGTCGCGGCAGGCGGCGGCCACCACGTCGGCGGAGGAGGTGAGCGCCCCGGTGTGCGACTGGGCGCTGCGGGCCGAGGCGCTGCCGCGGCCCGCGGTGAGCAGGACCACCGGCTTGCCCGCCGCGGCGGCGGCCCGGGCGAAGGCCCGTCCGTCGCCGAAGTCCTCGGCGTACACGGCGATCGCGGCGGTCTCCTCGTGCCGGGCGCAGTCCTCGACGAGGTCGACGAGGGTGACGTCGGCCTGGTTGCCGAGCGAGACGAAGCGGGAGAAGCCCAGGCCGTGCGGGGCGCCGCGGAGCTGGAGTTCGAGGGCGAGGTTGCCGCTCTGGCTGAGCAGGGCGACCCCGCCGGGGGCGAAGCGGTCGGAGGCGAGGTAGAGCTCGGTGGTGTTGTCGGCGATGCCCAGGCAGTTGGGGCCGACCAGGACGGCGCCGGCCTCGCGGACCCGGTCGGCCACCGCCCGCTGGCGGACCAGGCCGGCCGGGCCGGCCTCGGCGAAGCCGGCGGTGATGGCCACGATCGCCCGGGCCCCGCAGGCCAGGGCGTCGTCGACGGCGGCCTCGAAGCCGGTGCCGGGTACCGAGATCACCACCAGGTCGACGGGCTCGCCGACGGCGGCGAGGGAGGTGGCGGCCCGCTGTCCGAGCACGGTGCCGCCGCGCCGGTTCACCAGGTGGACGGGGCGCCGGTCGGGGGCGCGCAGCGCCTGGGAGGCCACCGCGTGGCCGTACTTGGCGGGGTCGTCGCTGGCGCCGACGACGGCGACGGAGCGGGGGTCGAAGAGTGCGGTCAGATCACGGGCCATGTCAGCGCTCCACTCTCAGGGCGGCATTGGGGCAGCTCTCGGCGCAGGCGCGGGCGGTGTCCTCGGCGCCGGCCGGCACGGTGAGGGCGAGGACCTTGGCGTAGCCCCATTCGTCGATGTCGACGAGTTCGGGGGCCTGTTCCTGGCACAGTCCGTAGCCCTGGCAGCGGGTGGCGTCCAACAGCAGTTTCACGGGGTTCCTTTCAGCGCGGGCAGCGGGGCGGTGACCTGCGGTACCGCGACGGTCAGGCGGTGGCCGTCGCCGGGCGGGGCGGCGGCGCAGCCGGGGCAGGGGCTTTCGAGGTGGTGGCGGACGAGGTCGGGGAAGGCGCGCAGCAGGCTCCCGGCGGTACCCGCGGCGGCGTCGAGCAGGCCGCAGGCGCCCCGGCCGGGCAGGCCGCCTGCCCACCGCTCCAGGTGCGCCGGGGTGTCGGGGCCGGCGGTGCCGGTGGCGAGGGCGGCGAGGGCGGCGGCGACCGCGGCGGTGCCGGAGACGCAGACCCCGCACTGGCGGGAGCTCTGCGCGGCGAGGTGCCCGACGGCGTCGGCGGCGGTGGCCACCGGGCAGTCGGCCGCGGTCAGGAACCGGACCGCCCCGCACCCGAGCGAGCTGCCGGCGGCCGCCAGCGCCTCGGGCATCAGCGGGAGGTCCAGGGTGCGGGGCCCGGCCACCCCGCCGAAGAGACCGCCCATGAGGGCGCCGGCCGGGTCGGCGGTACCGTGCGCCGCCGCCAGGTCCCGCAGCGGCGTCCCGTACCCGGCCTCGGTGAGCAGCGGCCGCCCGGGTCCGCCGGAGAGCGTGACCAGCGTGGTGCGGGCGATCGCCCGGCCCCGCTCGGGCCGGGCGGCGATCAGGGCCAGCCGGGCCAGGGTCTCGACATTGGCCACCAGCGTCGGCGCCCCACCGACCCCCCGCTCGAACGGCCGGGGCGGTTTGGCGGTGGGCAGCGCGGGACCGCCGTCGATCCGCCGCACCACCGCGCTCTCCTCCCCGGCGACGTACGTGTGCTCGGTGAGCACCACGTCCACGGGCAGCGGCGGCGGCTGTTCGGCGAGCGCTTCCCGGATCCGGCCGGCGGCCTCCGGGTCCGCGAGGTAGACGTACCCGCGCACGGCCCCGGTGACCGCCGCGGCCCGGACCAGCCCGTCCAGCACCAGGTGCGGCCGGGCCCGCATCAGCCACCGGTCCTTGACCGACCCCGGCTCCCCCTCCTCACCGTTGGCGACCACGACGGGAGCACCGCCCCGCTCCCGCACGGCCCGCAGCTTGACCGCGGCCGGAAACCCCGCGCCGCCCCGCCCCCGCAGCCCGGACTCGGCAAGGTGGTGCAGGAGTTGCGCACCCCCCGGCCCAGCCGCGTACCCGCCGCCGCCCCGGTACTCGTCGGCGCTCTCCACCCGCCCGGGATCCGCCCCGAGCACCCCGTCGGGCAGGGCCGCCGTCAGGTGCCGAACAGCAGTCATCGTGGGCCTCCTAGGCAGGCGGTCTGGATGTACGGGGAGGGGCTTGCGGGGTCCCACAGGCCGACCCGGAGCCCGGGCCCGGCATCGCCGCAGGCACGGCGAACCCAATTGCCCAAGGGCGGTCGGGATGTGCGGGGAGGTGCTTGACGGGGTGTGGCAGGCTGGTCCGGAGGCAGGCCCGGGCCGGGGATGACCGCAGGTCACGGCGAAGCCGCTCGTCCCCGGGTTGGGCCTGCCGCAGGGCCTGCAGGCCACGCCCCCGCAAGCCCCGGGGACCCGCGCATCCCGCCCGCCCGCCCCTGGCCGGGGCCGCCCAGAACCTGAACAGCCCTTTCCAGGGCGGCACGTTGAGCGGCAGTCCCCTCGTACCCCCCACCACTGAGCCCGATGAGCATCCGGTGGTGCTCCAACACCACCTCGGCGACCACCAACGCGGCAGCCCGATCACCGTCCCGGGTCCCGTCACAGACCGCCAGCACCAACCCGGTGACCTCCGCGAGGTACCGCAACCAGTCCCGCCGACCGCCGCGCAGGACCAGCCGCTCCACCCGCACCCGTTCCGCCTCGACGGCAGATCCGGACGGCACGGCGGGTACAGACGACGCAGACGACGCAAGGTGGTACGAGACGCGGGCCCGCAACGCGGCCACCGCCGCGGGAAGTTCCCGCTCCGGCTCGGGCGTGAGTCCGAGCCAGTCCAGACGCCGACGACCGCTCATGCGTGCCTCCGGGAGGGGGATTCGGGGTGCCGTGACCGCCCGGCCGGCAGTGCCGGTCGGTGGTGCGGGAGGGGGCCGGTGGTGCGGGTCCGGCCGTGCCCGGTGCGGTGCACGGGGGGGGCTGATCGGATACGGCGGGACTCCGGCGAACGCACCGGGTCGACCCGTAAAAGCAGGACGAATGCACTGAAACGCCGGATCGGCGACGTGAATCAAGCTAGCTGACCGATCGGTCAGCGTACAAGTCTTGACCCGGCGGAAATCAGCCAGCAATCTGACTGTCCAATCGGTCAGCAAGCCCCCGGCGTCCGCCCCGGGCCCGCTGCCCGTCCTGCTGGGCAGCCTCGACACCGATCGCCGCACCGCCGCGGCATGGAGGAGTCACCCGATGCACTCAAGAGCGCCCGAAACACCGGCGGTTCAGCCGGCCAACGGCTCCCGGGAGCACACCGCCCCGGCCCCGCCGGACCCCGCCCGGACCGCCCCGCCCGCTTCCCCCGCCGGCCGCGCCGCCGCCCCCGCTCCCCCGCCCGGCCGGCCCGCGGATCCCGGTCCGGCCCTCGCCGGCCGCTACTACACGGATCCCGCCACCGCGGCGGCCGAGACCCGGCACGTCTTCGCCAAGTCCTGGCAGCTGGTCTGCCACGAGTCCGACCTGCCGGGCCCCGGCGCCCGGCTCGCCGCCACCGTCGCGGACCGCGAGGTGCTGGTCGTGCGGACCGAAGACGGTTCCCTGGCCGCCCACTTGAACGTCTGCCGGCACCGCGGCACCCGCCTGGTCACCGCCCCCGAACCGGCCGGCAAGGCGATCCGCTGCCCCTACCACGGCTGGACCTACCGGCTCGACGGTTCCCTGGTCGGCGCCCCCGAGGCCCGCCAGATCCCCTGCCTGGACAAGCCCGCGCTCGGGCTCTTCCCGGCCCGGGTCGAGTCCTTCCTCGGCTTCGTCTTCGTCAACCTCGACCCCGGGGCCGTCCCGCTGGCCGAGCAGTGCGCCGGTCTGGCGGAGGCGGTCGGGCACTACGCCGGCACGGACCTGGTCCCCGTCGGCCGCGCCCGGATCCACGACCTGGCCGGCGCGGAGGTCCAGGAGGCCAACTGGAAGGTGGTCCTCGACAACTACCTCGAGGGCTACCACGTCCCGGTCGCCCACCCCGGTCTGATGCGGCTGCTGGACTACCAGAACTACACCTGCGAGACCGTCGAGGAGTCGTACGCGCTCTTCGCCTCGCCGCTGCGCGACAAGCCCTCCGCCAACTGGGCCGAACGCCTCTACCAGCGGATCGCCGCCCCCATGCCGGGCCTGAAGGAGGCCGACCGGCGGGTCTGGCGGTACGCGGTGATCTACCCCAACACCCTCCTGGACTTCTACCCGGACCACGTCCTCGCCTGGACCGCACTGCCCACGGCCGTGGACCGGGTGGCCGTGCCCGGCGCCTTCTACACCCGCCGCGGCACCGGCCTGCGCACCCGGTTGGCCCGCCGGCTCAACATCCACATCGGCTGGATCACCAACGACGAGGACGTCGAGCTGGTCGCCCGGGTGCAGAAGGGGCTCGCCACCCCCGGCTTCGAGCCCGGCCCGCTCTCCCGCCGCGAGGCGGCGGTCGGCTGGTTCGCCGGCCGTATCCGGTCCGACCTCGCCGCCGCGGACGCCCCGGCCGAAGAGGCCTGAGCCCGCCCGCTCCCTCGCCCCCGCCGTCCCCCCGCGGCCCCCTACGGAGAGGACCTCCATGTCCCCCGAGGCACGTCCCCTGTCCCGCCGCTCCCTCCTACGCTCCGGCGCCGCCGCCGCCCTCGGTCTCGCCGCCACCGGCTGCGGCTTCGTACCCGCCTCCGACGCGGCCGCGAAGGAGGCCCGCGAGGCCCCGATCGACGTCAAGGTCGACGGCGACCTCGTCTACTTCAACTGGGCCGACTACGTCGACCCGGTCGTCTTCGCCGGCTTCTCGAAGGAGTACGGGGTCAAGGTCGTCCAGTCCAACTTCGACTCGATGGAGGGCATGACCGCCAAGCTCAACGCCGGCAACCGCTACGACGTCATCTTCCCCAGCGCGAAATGGGCGCAGCGGCTGGCCGCCGGCGGCCGGCTGCGGGCCATCGACCACTCCCGGCTCGAGAACGCCGGTGCGATCTTCGAGAACTACCGCTACTTCGCCGACCCCTGGTACGACAAGGGCTCCGCGCACACCGTCCCCTTCACCATGTACAAGACCGGCATCGGCTGGCGGCGCGACCGGCTCGGCGACCTGACCGGCTCCTGGGACGACCTGTGGAACGCCCGGGCGAAGGGCCGGGTCTTCGCCCTCGACGACCGCGACGAGGTCCTGGGCATGGGCGCGCTCAAGCACGGCCTGGACGTCAGCACCACCGACCCGGACGACCTCGCCCTGATCACGAGGACCCTGCGCGGCCTGCGCCCCCGGCTGCGCGGCTTCTCCAGCGACAGCTACAACAACCTGCTCAACGGCAACGCCGACATGACCATGGCGTGGAGCGGCGACATGGCCAGCATGCTCGCCCAGGCCAAGGACCCGTCGGTGTTCGGCTTCGAGGTGGCCCGGGAGGGCGCGCCGGTCAACTCCGACTGCTACGCGATCCCCGCCGACGCCCGGCACCCGGGCACCGCGATGCTCTTCATCGACTACATGCTCCGGCCCGAGAACGTGAAGCGGAACATCGAGTACATCGGCTACCCGATGCCGGTGCGCGGCACCGAGGACACCTACCGGGCGCTGGTCGAGCCGTTCCCGCAGTGCGTGGTGAGCGCCGACGACCTCAAGGACGACCGTTTCTTCCGCGGCGGCACCCCCCAGGGCGAACGAGCCCGGGACGCCGCCTGGACCGATGTGAAGGCCGGCTGACATGGCTGACACCGCCGATACGACCCCACGGGCCGCCACCCCGCCCGAGGCCGATCCCGCGCCCGTACCCGCCCCGGACCGGCCGGCGCCGCGCCGGGCCCGGCCGGCCGCCTCCGGGGCCCGGCTGTGGACCTGGCTGATGCTCCCCGGCACCCTCTGGATGACCGGCTTCCTCCTGGTCTCGCTGCTCCTGGTGGGCACCCTGGCCTTCGGCACCACCGACCCGCTGGGCAACCCGCGCTTCGGGCACGACCTGGAGAACGTCACCGCCCTGGCCGATCCGGCCTACCGCACGGTCCTGCTGCGCTCCTTGGGCTACTCGCTGATCGCCTGCCTGATCTGCCTGGCGGTGGCCTACCCGGTCGCGTACGCGATCGCCCTGTGCGGCGGCCGGTACAAGAACCTGCTGGTGGCCGCGATCGTGGTGCCGTTCTTCGCCAACTACCTGGTGCGCATGTACGGCTGGTCGGTGGTGCTCTCCGACGACGGGCCGCTGCTGCGGGGCCTGCGGTCGCTGGGCCTGGCCGACGGCCACACCAAGATCCTGCAGACCGGTCCGGGCGTGATCGCCGGCCTCGTCTACGGCTTCGTGGTCTTCATGATCATCCCGTTGTACGCGGCGCTGGAGCGGATGGACACCTCGCTCATCGACGCCGGCCGCGACCTGTACGGCGGTCCGCTGCGGACCTTCTTCTTCGTCACCGTCCCGGCCACCCGGCAGGGGGCCGCGGCCGGCTGCGTGCTCGTCTTCCTGCCCGCCATGGGCGACTTCGTCAGCGCCCAACTGATGGGAGGTCCCGACCAGATCATGATCGGCAACCTGATCCAGGACAAGTTCTTCCAGGGCCAGAACTGGCCGCTCGGCTCGGCCCTGACGATGCTGCTGATGGCCGTCCTCTTCGTCGGGATGCTCGGCTACCTGCGGCGCACCCGCAAGGACGAGGCGGAGGCCGTCCGATGACCGCCCGCACCGCCCGCCGACCCCGCCGCCGGGGCGCCCGGCGCCGCCCGCGGTTCGCGATCGCGGTCACCGGCCTCTTCTTCGCCCTCCTCTACCTGCCCATCGCGGTGGTCGTCCTCTTCTCCTTCAACTCGCAGAAGTCCCTGACCGTCTTCGACCACTTCAGCCTCCGCTGGTACACGGCCTTCGTCCACGACGACGTGCTGCTCGGCTCGGTCGGGATGAGCCTGCGGGTCTCGCTGGCCGCGACGGCCGGCTCGGTGGTCCTGGGCGTGGCCCTCGCCCTGGGCCTGGTACGGGCCCGCAACCGGCTGGGCGCCTTCGCCGGGCTGGTGATGCTGGTCCCGCTGATCACCCCGGAGATCGTCACCGGCGTGGCCGCGATGCTGCTCTTCAAGGGGCTGGGCATCACCCTGTCCACCACCACCGTGATGCTCGCCGAGATCACCTTCTCCATCTCCTACGTGACGGTGATCCTGCGCTCGCGGATCGCCGCCCTCAACCCCGAGGTGGAGGAGGCCGCGATGGACCTCGGCGCCACCCGCCGGCAGGCCCTGCGGCTGGTGACCCTGCCGGCCCTGCTGCCGTCCATCCTGGCTTCCGCGGTACTGATCTTCGCGCTGGTCTTCGACGACTTCGTACTCGCCTACTTCACCACCGGCGTGGACCCCCAGCCGCTGTCGGTCCGCATCTACTCGGCGATCCGCTTCGGCGTGCAGCCCACCATCAACGCCGTCGGCACCCTGATGCTCGCCGGCTCGGTGGCCCTCATCGCCCTCGCCCTCGCCATCCCCCGCCTCTTCGGCCGCCGCGGCGGCCTGGACCTCCTTTCCGGGAAGTGATCCCATGACCCCGCACCCCGCCGTCCGGCTCGACCGGGTCAGCAAGCGGTACTCCGGCGCGGCCGCCGGTGCCTACGCCGTGCACGAGCTCAGTCTCGACATCGCCGCGGGGGAGTTCTTCTCCCTGCTCGGGCCCTCGGGCTGCGGCAAGACCACGCTGCTGCGGATGACCGGCGGCTTCGCCGACCCGACGGAGGGCAGCGTGCTGCTCGACGGCGAGGACGTCACCGGCCTGCCGCCCGACAAGCGCAACGTCAACACCGTCTTCCAGAGCTACGCCCTCTTCGACCACCTCTCGCTCGCGGACAACGTCGCCTTCGGGCTCAAGCGCAAGGGCGTGCCCCGGGCGGAGATCCGCACCCGGGTGGCCGAGATGCTCGACCTGGTGCAGCTCGGCGACCTGGCCGGGCGCAAGCCGCCGACCCTCTCCGGCGGCCAGCGCCAGCGGGTGGCGCTGGCCCGGGCCCTGGTCAACCGCCCCCAGGTGCTGCTGCTGGACGAGCCGCTGGGCGCCCTGGACCTCAAGCTGCGGCGCCGGATGCAGGTCGAACTGAAGCAGATCCAGCGGGAGGTGGGCATCACCTTCCTCTTCGTCACCCACGACCAGGACGAGGCGCTGACCATGTCCGACCGGGTGGCCGTGATGAACGGCGGCCGGATCGAGCAGTGCGGCACCCCGGAAGACGTCTACGAGCGGCCGGCCAGCAGCTTCGTGGCCTCCTTCATGGGCACCTCGAACCTGGTCCCCGGCACCTACCGGGACGGCACCGTGGTCCTCGACGGGGGTCCCGCGCTGCCCGTCGGGCAGCGGGCCGGACTCGCCCGGGACAGCCGGGTCAACCTCTCCATCCGCCCGGAGAAGATCTGGCTCTCGGAGTTCGAGCCGGGCATGGCCACCGTCCCCGGCACGGTCCGCGAGACCGTCTACTCCGGCCCGACCACCACCTACCTGATCGAGCTGGCCCCCGGGGTGAGCGTCGCGGTGCTGGAGCAGAACACCGACCGCTCCCGCATGGAGGACCGCTGGAGCGGCGGGGAGCGGGTGGAGGTCGGCTGGCGTCCCGAGCACTGCCTCGTCCTGGACTGACGCGCCCGGCGCCCGGCCCTGCGCAGCCGACTGCGCGGACCCGGACCCCGGCCCCGACTCCCCCGCTCCGACCGAAGGAATCCTCCATGAACCACGACGTCATCGTGCTGGGCGCCGGTCTCGCCGGTCTGGCCGCGGCCCGCGACCTGGCCGCGGGCGGCGCCGACGTGCTCGTCGTCGAAGCCCGTGACCGGGTCGGCGGCCGGGTCGAGCAGACCCGGCTGCCCGACGGCCGGCTGGTGCAGCTCGGCGGGGAGGTGGCCGGCCGGGCGCACACCGCCTACACCGGTCTCGTCGCCGAGCTGGGCCTGACCCTGGTCCCCAGTTACGTCGCCGAGCCGGGCGCCCTCACCTTCGGCACCCCCGAGGCGGTCCTCGCCGGGGAGCACCCGCCGTGGTTCGGACCCGGTGACGAGGCCTGCCACCGGAAGGTCACCGACGCGTTCATCGCGCTGGCCGCCGGGGTCGACCCGGCCGACCCCTGGTCCCACCCCGACGCCGCGGCCCTGGACCGCCTGCCGGTCGGCGACTGGCTGCGCGCCGAGGGCGCCGGACCGGCCGTGGTGCGGCGCTGGGAGATCGGCCAGCTCGCCCTCGCCGACGGTTCGTACGAGCGCACCTCGCTGCTGGCCGCCCTGCGCAAGCACGCCGCCGTGCCCGGCACCGGCCACTACGACTACGACGCCTGGGAGGGCCTGCGGGTGGCGGAGGGCTCGGCCACCGTCGCCCTGCGGATGGCCGAGGAGCTGACCGGGCGGATCCGCACCGGCGCGCCCGTCGAGGCCGTCGCCGTCCGGCCCGGCGGCGTCGTGGTCCGGCTGGCCGGCGGGGAGACCCTGACGGCCGCCGCCGTGGTCAGCGCCCTGCCGGTGGGACCCCTGCGGTCGGTCGCGGTCAGCGGGGTCAGCGAGGAGCGGCTGGCCTCGCTGCACCGGCAGCGGCACGCCCTGGCCGCCAAGTTCGTCGCCGCGTACCGGGAGCCGTTCTGGCGCGCCCGGGGGCAGAGCGGGCTGTCGGAGTGCGAGGGCGTGCTCGGCAGCACCTGGCCGCAGAGCGAGGGCGTGCTCTCGGCGCTCGTCCCGCCGGAGCGGTACGGCGTGCTGCTCGGCACGCCCCCCGCCCGCCGGGAGGCCGACCTGCTCGCCGAGGCCGCCCGGCTGTACGGCGAGGAGGCGCTGCGGCCGCTGGCCACGTACCTCCGGCTGTGGGGCACCGATCCCTGGACCCAGGGGTACGTCACCCAGTGGACGCCCGGAGACGTGCTGGCGGTCGGCCCCCGGCACGGCACGCACGAACCGCCGTTCTACGTCTGCGGATCCGACCAGTGGGTGGCCGGCTACATGGAGGGCGCCGTCCGCACCGGCCGGGCCGCCGCGAAGGAGGCGCTGCACCGTGGCTGACACGCTGGAGAACCACATCGGGGGCGTGGACCGGCCGGCCGCCTCGGGGGCGACCACCCCGCTGGTCGACCCGGCCACCGGCGCGGTGGACGGTCACGCCGCCCGCTCCGGGCCGGCGGACACCGACGCGGCCTGCGCGGCCGCCGCGGCGGCCTTCCCGCACTGGTCGGCCACCACCCCGGCCACCCGGCAGCGCGCGCTGCTCGGGCTCGCGGACGCGATCGAGGCGCACGCGGCGGAGCTGACGGCGGCGGAGGTCCGGGACACCGGCAAGCCGGCGGAGCGGTTCCTGGCGGACGAACTGCCCGCGATCGCCGACACCTTCCGCTTCTTCGCGGGCGCCGCGCGGAACCTGCCGGGGGCGGTGGCGGCCGAGTACACCGAGGGCCGCACCTCGCTGCTGCGCCGGGAGCCGGTGGGCGTCTGCGCGCAGATCACCCCGTGGAACTACCCGCTGATGATGGCGGCCTGGAAGGTCGCCCCGGCGGTCGCGGCGGGCAACACCACCGTGCTCAAGCCCGCGGACACCACGCCCTCCTCGGCGGTGCTGCTGGCCCGGCTGGCGGCGGAACACCTGCCGCCGGGGGTGCTGAACGTGGTCTGCGGGGACCGGGAGACCGGCCGGGCGCTGACCGCGCATCCGGAGGTCGCGCTGATCGCGGTGACCGGCAGCGTCCGGGCCGGCCGGGAGATCGCGGCCGGCGCCGCCGCCGGGCTCAAGCGGCTGCACCTCGAACTGGGCGGCAACGCCCCGGTGATCGTCCACGACGACGTGGACGTGGCGGCCACCGCCGCCGCGCTGGCCGAGCTGGCCTGCTACAACGCCGGCCAGGACTGCACCGCGCCGGCCCGGCTACTGGTGCACCGCCGGGTGTACGACGCGTTCGTGGCGGAGCTGGCCGGGGCCTGTGCCGCGGCCCCGTACCGGGAGGCCGCCTTCGGTCCGCTGAACAGCGCCATGCAGCTGGCCTCCGTACAGGGGCTGCTGGCGCGGCTGCCAGGGCACGCCACGGTCGTCACCGGGGGCGCCCGGGTGCCGCGGCCCGGCTTCTTCCACCAGGCGACGGTGGTGGCGGGGGTGCGGCAGGACGACGAGATCGTGCAGGAGGAGATCTTCGGGCCGGTGCTGACGGTGCAGCCCTTCGACGACGAGGAGGAGGCCCTGTCGCTGGCCAACGGCGTGCCGCACGGACTGGCCGCCGGGGTGTGGACGGCCGACCACGACCGGGCGATGCGCGCCACCCGCGCCCTGCGCACCGGCATCGTCTGGGTCAACACCCACGGCACGACGGTCGCCGAGATGCCGCACGGCGGGCGGGGCCACTCCGGCTACGGCAGCGACCTGTCGATGGCGGGGCTGCTGGACTACACCCACCCCAAGCACGTCATGCTCTGAACCCGCCCCCGGCCCGTCATGCTCCGACCCAGCCGCCGTCCCGGCGGAGCGGCAGCCGGGCGCACAGCCGGCCGGCGGCCATCGCGCCGGCCACCGCGATCAGCACCGGCACGACCAGGTCCCGGGGCGCGCCGGTGAACTCGAGGACCAGGACGGCGGCGGTGAGCGGGATCTGCTGGGCGACGGCGAGGAAGGCGGCGGCGCCGACCACGGCGTACCCGCCGGGCGTGCTGCCGGGCCACAGCAGCAGCCAGCCGCCGCCGAGCAGCGCGCCCAGCAGCGCCCCGCCGGCGACCGAGGGGGTCAGCAGGCCGCCCCGGCCGCCGGACCGCAGCGCCAGCAGGACGGCGAGGGTGCGCAGGGCGAGCAGGACGGCGGTCAGTCCGAGGGCGGGCTGGGTGCGGAAGGCGATCTCGGCCGGGCTCTTGCCGTTGCCGAGCAGTGCCGGGTACGGGATGGCGAGCAGGCCGATCGCGGTGAAGGCGAGCGGCGCGGTCAGCATCAGGAGCCGGCCGCGCGGGGCGGCCCGGCGGGCCCGGGCGCAGAGCCGGGCGAAGGCGTACCCGCAGCCGCCGAGCAGCGGTCCGGCCAGCACGGACCAGACGACGAGCGACGGGCCGACGGTCAGCTCGGGCAGGACGTAGACCGGTTCGTCCGGCAGGACCAGCCAGGAGACCACGGTCGCCAGGGCGGCCACCGCGGCGGCCGGTACCACCACCCCGGCGGCCCAGCTGCCGATCAGCACTTCGAGGGTGAAGAGGGCGCCGCCGAGCGGTACGTCGTAGACGGCGGCCAGGCCGCCGCCGGCCGCGCAGGCGATCAGGATCCGGCCCTGGGCGGGGGTGAGGCCGGCCCTGCGGCCGCTCTCGGCGGCGAACACCGCGGCCAGCTCGCGGGGTGCGGTCTCCCGGCCCAGCGGGGAGCCGAGGCCGACGGTGACGATCTGGAGGAGGGCGTGCCAGCAGGTGGTGAGCAGCGGCAGCCGGGGCCCGCCGGCGCGGACCGCGGCGGCGACGTCGACCAGCGGTTCCCGGAAGCGGTACAGGGCCCACCAGCCGGCTCCGGCGACCACCCCGGCCAGGGCCGTCACCAGGACGCGGCGCGCGGGCGGGGCGCCCTGGACGCCGGTGAGAAAGGGGCCGGTGGCGTAGCCGTAGGCGAGGTGCTGCACGGCGTGCAGCAGGAGGGCGAGGGCCGCCCCGCAGACCCCGGCGACCAGCCCCGTCACCACGGTCATCAGGGCGAACCGCAGCGGTCGTACCCGCCAGGGGCCGGCGTCGGTCACCCCGGCACCCTAGGCCCTCGCTCCCGGTTCGTGCCCGACCCACGCCGGGCGGCGCGCCCGGCGGCTCAGACCAGTTCGGGCTGCGGCTCGCGGCGCTGGCCCGGCAGCCGTACCTCGGGGGCCGGCGCCCGGTCCCACAGCCGGGTGGTGCGGACGTACCCGTAGATCACCGAGGCCAGCGCGAGCAGGACCAGCGGGCCGAACAGCCAGGGGTAGTGGGCCATCGGCAGCGACAGGAAGCGGTAGGCGAGCAGCAGGCCGGTGAAGACGGCGGTGCCGTGGCAGACCAGCAGGGTGGCCCGGCGGTCCCAGCCGCGGGCCTGGGCGCGCATGCCCGCCTCGATGGTGAGGGTGAAGACCACCCCGGCGACGATGTCCGCGCCGTAGTGGAAGCCGAAGCCGAGGGTCGCGCCGAGGGTGGCGATCAGCCAGAAGGTGCCGAGGTAGCGCAGGGCCCGGGGCGCCTTGCGGGAGTGGATGAAGATGGTGGTGGCCCAGGCGGTGTGCAGGCTGGGCATGCAGTTGCGCGGGGTGAAGTCGTCGAAGGGCATCGGGCCCGGGGTGCCCACCGGCGGGGGCGTGTGCGGCCACAGGTTCGCGAGCGCGAAGTGTCCGCCGTCGGCGCCGTACGCGAAGATCGGCCCGACCACCGGGAAGATCATGTAGATGCCGGGGCCGAGCAGGCCGATCACCAGGAAGGTGCGCACGAGGTGGTGGGCGGGGAAGGCCCGGTCGGCCGCGACGTTGCGCAGCTGGTAGAGGGCGACGACGACGGCGCCGACCGCGAGCTGGATGTAGACCCAGTCGAGGACGTGGTGGCCCAGGCTGCCGGTGGCCTCGACGATCCGGCCGGCGACCCAGGACGGGTTGCCCAGCGCGTGGTCGGCGGCGGCCACGTACTGGTCGAGCACCTGCGGACGGGTCTGCGAGGTGATCATCAGCCAGGTGTAGCCGGTCTTGCGGCCGGCGACCAGGAGCAGGGCGAGGGCGACGCCCTTGAGGAGCAGGGCGCGCTCGCGGCCGGTGCGGCGGGTGAGCGCGATCACCGCGCATCCCAGGGTCACGATCAGGGCGCCGTTGCCGAACATCATCTGGGCGCCGAGCGCCCACCGCACGAGCCAGAAGACCAGGTCGATGGCGACGGCGGCGCCGACCGCGAGGAAGCGCTGGCGCCAGGTGAGCACCACCAGCATCAGGGTCATGGCGGCGTACAGCACCGTGCCGGACTGGGGGGCGAGGACCACTTCACGGGCCTGCACGGTGATCGGGCCGGGCATGCCGTAATGGCGTGCGGCGATCTCCAGTGCGACGAGGAACCCGACGGCCACCACGCTCGCCGCGCCCCACAGCAGAACCCGTGGGCGGCGCCACGCAGCGGACTTCGTTCCGTCGTCTATTCGCGAAAGCACTCGCGATACCCCAGATCAATTTTCAACCGATGTTCATATAGCAACATGGTCATTGTTGGTCGTCGTCGCCGGAGATCCTATCCAATCCGGCCCCGCGACCGCCCTCGCCGGAACCGACGGGTGCCTCCTCCCGCACCGGCCCGGCGCCCACCGGCGGCTCCGGGTGCCCGGTGCGGATCTCCGGCTCCAGGCCCTGCGCGGGCGTGGTGGGCCGGCGTCCGACCTCCGCCCGCCAGGCCTCGAAGGCCAGGGTCGTCGCCGTGACGACGGCCAGGCCCAGCAGCCAGCCCCCGACCACGTCGCTCAGCCAGTGCACGCCCAGGGCCACCCTGGTGTACCCCACCCCCACAACCGAGACCACCGCCAGCGCCCAGGGCAGCGGCCGCCACCTGCGGGGCACCAGCGGCAGCAGCGCGAGCAGCAGCACCGCGCAGGAGGTGGTGGCCGTCATGGCGTGCCCGGAGGGGAAGGAGAAGCCGGGCGCCTGCGAGACCGGGTCGGGCAGGTGCGGCCGGGCCCGCGCCACCGCGTCCTTCACCAGCAGCCCGAGGAGCCCGCCGGCCACGGCCGTGACCGCCGCCCATACCGCCAGCCGGACCGCGCCGCGCACCAGCAGCCACCCCACCAGCGCCGCCACCAGCAGCCGCATGGTCACCGGGTCCCAGACCACGTGCGTCAGCACGTCCAGGACCCGCACCCACGCGGGGTGCGCGAGCGCCGCCGTGTGCAGCCGCTCGGCCGTCCCCTGGTCCAGCCGCCGCAGCGGCGCCCACTGCGACTCGACCAGGACCAGCGCGAGCGCGAAGGGCACGGACACCAGGGCGGTCGCGGCCACCGTGGTCAGCAGCCGCACCCCGAACCGGGTGTCGGGCCCCGAACGGCCGGGGAGCAGCCGGGCGAGCAGCCGCCGTCGGATGGTGGGCCGTGCCGTGCGCGTCATGGTGCTGGGGCTTCCTTTCCGTAGTGCGGCGCTCCGTGGTGCGCCGCTTCCTGGTGCGCCGCTTGGTGATGTGCCGCGGGTCAGACGCCGGGGTCCGCCGTGACCGGTTGCCGCACCCCCGCCCGGACCGCCTCCAGCTGCGCGGCGAAGGCCAGCCCCAGGAAGAGGGCCATCGAGGTCAGGTACGACCACAGCAGCAGCGAGACGAACGCGCTGAGCGGTCCGTACACGCTGGTGAAGGAGCCGCTGGCACCCACGTAGAGGCTCAGCCCCCAGGTGGCCAGCAGCCACAGCACCAGGTACACCCCCGCGCCGAAGGCCAGCCAGGTGTACCCGGGCTGGCTGCGGCGCGGGGAGAGCCGGAAGATGGCGCTGGTGGCGAGGAGGGCCAGCAGGACCCCCACCGGCCAGCGCAGCAGGTCCCAGGCGCGCACGGTCCCCGGGCCGAGGTGGTAGACCTCGGCGACCGCGCGGCTCACCTGGGCGCCGAGGACGGTGACGGCGAAGCCGAGGCCGAGCGGCAGCCCGGCGAGCACGGACATCACCAGCCCGCGGCTGTACTTGGCCAGGAACGGCCGGTCGCGTTCGGTGCCGTAGATGCGGTTGGCGCCCCGCTCCACCTGGCAGAGCGCGGTGGTCACGTTCACGACGGAGAAGAGCAGGCCCAGCCAGAGCGCGACCTGGCTGCCGTCCCCCGGAGCCCGCCGGCTCTGCTCCAGGGCGTCGCCCACCACCTCCTGGCTCGGTCCGCTCGCCAGTCGGCGGATCGTCAGCTCCGCGATCCGCCCGACGGCCTCGGTGTGCAGCACTCCGGACAGGCCGATCAGGGCGATCGCCAGCGGGACGATGGCCAGCACCGTCTGGAGGGCCAGCGCCCTGGAGTGGCTGAAGCCGTCGGCGTACCGGAAGCGGACGAAGGAGTCCCGTACCAGGCTCCAGCCGCCGTAGCGCCGCAGGGCGGCCACCGCCTCCTCGGCGGACAGCTCCTCGCCCTCCACCTCCAGTCCGGCCGGCACCACCCGCACGTGCTGGCGCTGCGGTACGCGTGTCGCGGTTCCCATGGGTCCACCCTTCGAAGTCGTCCGGCCGGCGGTTCAGCGGCCGAGGGGGTGCCCGGCCGGCTCGGTACGGTCCGCGTCCCCGGCCGTGGCGGTACGGGCCCGCTCCCCCGCCCGTTCCGGGGTGTGCGGCGGGAGCCAGATCCGCAGCGCGCCCGGCTCCACCTCGGCGCTCAGCCGGGTGCCGGTGTCGATGACGTCCCCGTCGAGCTCGCGGGGCTGCGGACGGGCGAAGCGCAGTTCGACCCGGGCCGCTGCGAAGTACTCCAGGGCGCCGCCGGCCACGGCGGTGTGCCGGCCGCCGGGGTCGGGCGCCGGCCGGCCGGGCAGCAGCCGCGCCCCGAGGTGACCGGCCGCCGCGAGCCAGCCGCGGGCGCCGCGCGGGTCGAGCAGCACCACCTCGAACCGGCCGCTGTCGGGCCGGGCCCCGGGCAGCAGCGGGAGTCCGCCCTGGAGGGTGCCGACGTTGCCGATGACGACCATCCGGGCGCGGCGCCGCAGTTCGGGGCCGCCGTCGAGCCGGATCCACAGCCGCATCCGGGGATCGCCCAGGTGGCGGGCGGCGGACAGTACGTACGCGGCCCAGCCCAGGCGCCGTTTGACCCGCTCGGAGGCGTCGTCGACCATGGCGGCGTCGAAGCCGGCGCCCGCCATGACCGTGAACCGGGCGGGGTGCGGCCCGTCGGCGTGGACCCGGCCCACGTCGATGCGGGCGGTCCCGCCGGACAGGGCCGCCGCCAGCGCCTCGGCCGGGTCGGCGGGCAGCCGCAGGTTGCGGGCGAGCAGGTTGCCGGTGCCGCAGGGCACCACCGCCAGCGGGATCCCGGTACCGGCCAGCAGCTCGGCGCAGGCCCGTACGGTGCCGTCGCCGCCGCAGACCACGACCAGGGCGGTGTCCCCGTCGGCGATCCGCCGGGCGAGGTCCCCGGCGGCCTGCTCGGCGGAGGTCTGCGTCCACTCCTGGTCGGGGTGGCCGTGGCCGCGCAGCACCTCCCGGACCCGCTCGGCCAGGTCCGGTCCGCAGCCGTGCGGGTGGCGCACCACCACGACCCGGCCACCGGGGCCGGAGCGGGCGGCAGGCAGCCGGTCCGCCGGGGCCGGCGCGGCCACGGGTGGACCGGACGGCCGGGACGGCCGGGGCAGCAGCAGCGCGTGGGCGAGCACGAGCAGGGTGGCGGTGCCGTTGAGCAGACCGCCCAGCACGTCCGAGGGGTGGTGCATGCCCCGGTAGACCCGGGACACCGCGACCAGGACCGGGATCAGCAGCAACAGGCCGGTCATGGCCCGCCGCGCCCACGGGGGACCGGAGCGCGCGCGGAGGGCCGTCAGGACGGCGAGGCCGCCGAAGAGCGCCACCGAGGCGCCGACGTGCCCGGAGGGGAAGCTGGAGGTCGGCGGGGCGGCGTCCAGGTGGGGCACCTGCGGACGCGCCCGCTCCACGAAGACCGTGACGAGCAGGAAGACCGCCGACTGGGCCGCCACGGTCCCGGCGAGGAAGGCCGCTTCCCGACACCACCGCCCCCGGGAACACAGCAGCAGCGCCACGACGGCGAGGGCGGTGAGGGTGACCACACTCCGGGTGCCCGCCAGCAGCGACAGCCACTCCGAGAGGGGGACCGCGGGTCCGCCGCGGTGCGCGGCGAGGGCGTGCTCGACGCCGTCCTCGGCCGTCACCGGCCACCGGTCCGCCAGCGGGCCGGTCACCAGCAGCCCGGCCCCGATCATCAGGGCGGCCTGCACCGGTAGCAGCCACAGTGCGCTCAGGCGGCCGACTCCCGCGGCCGCACGCTGTCCAGGTCTCATTGACGGCGTGTATCCCGACCCGCCCCGCCTCATGCACGCCCGCCGCGAACCGGCGCGCCCGGGCGCCCCGTTAATGAGCGGCGGCCCCGGCCCGCTCGGCCTACGATCCCCCGCATGTCACTTCGTCGTGTGTGGAACGTGGTGTTGACCCTTACCGTGGCACTGGCCGGGCTGACCGGCACGGCCGCGGGCGCCGCATCGGCCCAGGAGGAGAGACCTCCTTCGGACCGTCAACTGCTCTTCTACAACCACGCCTACGGGGTGCTCGACCGGGAGACCGCCGACGCGATCGAGCACTCGCCCTACCTGAAGGAGTTCGCCAACTTCCAGGTCCGCACCACCACCGGCGCGGGCGGCGAGAAGTGGACCGGCCGGTACCTGATGGGCCGCCAGACGTATCTGGAGCTGTTCGGCGTCGGGGACGTGCCCGGCCCGGACGGCACCCTGGGCGCGGGCGGCATGGGGCTCTCGGTGGAGCGCGCCGGCGACCTGGCCACGGTCACCGCGCGGCTGCGCGAGCAGGGCGTGCCGGAGCCGGTCGCCTTCCGCCAGACCCGCGACTTCGGCGACGGCGTACCGGTGCCCTGGTTCGACGCGGTCTTCACCGACACGCAGTACGACGGCTTCGGCGCCTGGGGCATGGAGTACCTGCCGGAGTACTTCGCCGACCCGCGCAGCAACACGGAGCCGGCCGCGTACCCCGGTGACGTGGGCCGCGAGCGGTACCTGTCCGACGGCTACCGCGAGCACCTGATGCGGGACGTGACCGCGATCCGCCTCGGCGTCACCGCGGGCGACCTGGCGGACACCCTGCCGCTGCTGCGGGCCGGCGGCTTCACCGTACGGGAACTCCCCGGCGGCGCCGGGGTGGTGGCCCGGGGCGGCGGTACCACCGTCCGGCTGGACACCGTCCCGCGCGAGCGGGCCGGGCTGCGCCGGGTGGAGATGTCCCTGAACCACCCGGCGGCCCGCCACCTGGAGCGGATCGGCCGGTCGGCGCTGGTGGTCGGTCCCGGCGCCCGGGCCGTGTGGACCTTCGAGGGCAGCGGGTCCTGACGGCCGGCCCGCCGGGGGCGGCCGGCCGGCGGCCGGCCGCCCCCGGCGCGGCTCAGTGCTCGCAGAGGGAGAACTCCCGTTCGTAGAGCTGTTCGTTGTGCTCGTCGACGAAGAACTTCCGCTCCTGCATGAGGTGTTCGCGGTAGTCCCGCGCCTGCTCCAGCGTCATGGTGGAGGTGGCGGCCCAGGGCTGCTGGGGCGGCACGTCGGAGGTCGAGACGATCGTGGTCGACGGGTCGACCAGGAAGAACGCCAGGATCTTGCGGTGTCCGGGGCGGGTCGGGTCCGCGAGCCGGAAGGACCCGACGCGGTGCTGGAGGACGTTGGGGAAGGCCAGGCAGCGGCCCTCGGGCGTCGCCGCCGAGCCCAGTTGCTGGTTCAGCGCGTCCTCGTTCTCCAGGCCGTAGACCTCGCGCATGCCGTCGTCGTCGCTCTGTTCGTACTCCGGGTCGTCGAGGGCGGCCCGGAAGCTCAGCCGGCTCTCGGTGGTGTTCTCGCTGTCCCAGTAGTAGATGCCGGTCGAGACGATGCGCTCGTTCAGCATGCCCTCGACGTGCCAGGAACCGCCCGCGTACTCCGGCTGCTCCGGGGTGAGGTGGATGGTGGCGAGTTTGACGATGACCTGGAGCGGGCGGCCGCGCAGGTCGACCCGGTCGGCCGGCGGCGCGGGCGGGGTGAACTCCGGGGCGTCCGGCACGACCGGGCGGCGGGTCTCCCACCAGAGGTCGTGGGCCTCCTCCCAGGCGCTGCGGGCCTCGTCGAAGGCCGCCGCGTCGGCGAAGGCGCTCTTGACCGGGTACGGCGGCTCCGAGTCGTACCAGCCGTAGGGGTCTGCGGTGATCCGCGGGGGCCGCGGGTGCCGCAGGTCGGTGAGGACGTTCTCCCACAGCGGCAGCATCCGGGCGAACATGTCCGGCAGGACGGCGGCCAGTTCGTGGTGCGCCTCGGGGTGCACGTTGTTGACGTACGAGCGGAAGGCGACCTGGCCGTCCTCGCTGACGTCGACGTCGGTGGGGAGCCACTGGAAGCGCTCGGAGAACTCGTGCTTCGAGTAGCGGTCCGTCGGGTTGCGCCAGGCCTCCTCGGGCGCCCCGCTCGCCTCCCGCACCAGGCAGAAGAGCGAGGGGTGCACCAGGTCCAGCACCTGGCCGTCCGAACCCGGGTGCCAGTCCCGCTCGGCCTCCGGGACCTCCTCCAGGACCCGGACCGCCTCACGCAGCCGGGCCCGGAGCGTGTCGCCGACCAGCGCGTCCGACTGCCACACCCCGTCGACGCCGGACACCTCGATGCCGGTACGGGCGTCCCGCAGCGCGGCGTAGTGGGACAACTCCGCGAGCACGTACCGCACCTGCGCCTCGGTGAGCCCCTGGGCCAGGGCCTCCTGCGACCACCGCGCGACGATGCCCGCGTCGTGCACCTTCCCGGACCAGCCGGGCTTGGCCCGGACCTGCGCGCTGAACTGCATCATCTGCAGCTCGCGCAGCGTGCGGGGGGTCGCGAACGCCACGGAACGGGAGGCTTGGAAGGGCAGCGGAAAGGCGGACGGGCCGGTCAAGACAGGGGATCCTTACGGTCGGTGAGCGGTGCCGGAAGGATAGCCGAGCGGTCCGACAGCGCCGTCCGGCCACCCGTGGGAGCGCTCTGGTCACGCCTCACACGGGTGGCCGGCGACCGGGCCGCCGTGCCCGTCAGCCCGCGAAGCGGGCCATCCAGGCCTCCACCTCGTCCGCCGAGCGCGGCAGCCCCGCGGAGAGGTTCTCGTGACCGTCGGCGGTGACCAGCAGGTCGTCCTCGATCCGCACGCCGATGCCGCGCCACTCCTCGGGGACGGTGAGGTCGTCCGGCTGGAAGTACAGGCCCGGCTCCACGGTCAGGACCATGCCCGGCTCCAGCACGCCGTCGACGTACTCGTCGTTGCGGGCCTCGGCACAGTCGTGGACGTCCAGGCCGAGCATGTGGCCGGTGCCCGCCATGGTGAAGCGGCGCTGCAGGCCCAGCTCGTAGGCGCGCTCCGCCGGGCCCTCGATGAAGCCCCACTCGACCAGCTGCTCCGCCAGGTACCGCTGGGCCGCGACGTGGAAGTCGCGGTACGCGGCGCCGGGCTTGACGGCGGCCATGCCCGCTTCCTGGGCCGCGTACACGGCGTCGTACACCCTGCGCTGCACGGCCGTGAAGGTGCCGTCGACCGGCAGGGTGCGGGTGACGTCGGCGGTGTAGAGGGAGTGCGTCTCCACACCGGCGTCGAGCAGGAGCAGGTCGCCGGGGCGGACCGGGCCGTCGTTGTCGGTCCAGTGCATGATCGTGGCGTGCTCGCCCGCGGCGCAGATCGAGCCGTAGCCCACGGAGTTGCCCTCCAGCCGGGCGCGGCGGAAGAAGGTGCCCTCGATCCACCGCTCCGAGGACGCCACCGCCCCCGACAGCTCGCCCACGCAGTCGGTGAAGCCGCGTACGGTGGAGTCCACCGCCTTGCGCAGCTCCCCGATCTCCCAGGCGTCCTTGACCAGGCGCAGCCCGCTCAGCGCCTCTTCCAGCTCGGCGTCACGGGCCTCGTCGGTGCTGACCGCCGCCTCGAGCGCCGCATCGACGCCCCGCACGATGCGGGTGGGCACCTCGGAGCCGGCGGCGAGGTCCTGCGCCGCGGTGCGGACGTCGCGGCAGTCCAGCCCGAGCACCCGCGCCGACTCGGCGAGGGAACGGCGGCGCCCCATCCACAGCTCGGCCGTGTAGCCGAGCCAGAACTCGTCGGTGTCCCGGCCGTCGCGCGGCAGCTGGTAGCAGTACGCGTCGTGGCCGCCGTCCGGGCGGGGCTCGAGGACGAGGGCGCAGTCGCGGGCCTGGTCACCGGTCATGTGGACGTAGCCGGAGTACGGGCGGAAGGGGTAGGTGTCGTCGTTCGAGCGGGCCTTGAGGTTGCCGGACGGGACCACCAGCCGCTCGCCGGGGAACATCGCGGACAGTGCGGCGCGGCGGCGGGCCGCGTAGGGAGCCTGCTCGTCCTGCGGGAGGTCGTGCTGCTCGGTGTCGGCCCAGCCGGTCCTCATCAGGGCGGACAGTTCCCCGGAGACCTCCGAGTAGAGGCCGTTCTTTCGAGCCTTCGCCACGACGTGCACCTTCCGGATCGGATCGACCGCGCCGAGGGGCCCCGGCGACCCACGGAAGGTACTGCGGAACGACGGGCCGGAGAGGGCTCGCCGTGCCAGTGGCACCGATCGGCCACCCGTGCCCCGGCGGCGCCGATAATGCGGTACATGGCGAACGAGAGACTGGGCGAGGCCCTGCGGCTCCTGGGGCTCGGCGCGGCGGCCGGCCGGGTGTACCTGGCGCTCCTGGAACGGGCCCCGGCCCCGCTCTCCGCGGTGGGGGAGGCGGCCGGGCTCGATGCGGCCGGGCTCGCCGCGGCGTACGGCGAGCTGGTCGACGCCGGGCTGGCCAGCGCCGCCGTGGCGGGTGCGGATGTGGTGGCGCCGGTGCCGCCGGCGGCGGGCCTGGAGGTGCTGGCCCGGCACCGGGCGGCCGAGCTCGAGGAGTCGCGCATCGCGGTGGGCGGCGCGTTCGAGTCGTTCCGCCGCCAGCGGCTCGCCGCGTACAACGACAACCTCGTCGAGGTGGTGACCGGTGCCGCGGTGGGCCCCCGGATGCGCCAGGCCTGGGCCAGCGCGCGGGAGCAGATCCGGCAGCTGGACTCGCCGCCCTACTTCCCGCTCGCCGGGGCCACCGACGACGCGCTGGCGACGCTGGCCCGCGGGGTGACGCAGCGCGTCGTCTACTCCCGTGCGTCGCTGGAGGTGCCCGGGCAGCTGGAGACGGCGATCGAGCCGTGCATCGAGGCCGGCGAGCAGGCCCGGGTCACTCCGGCGGTGCCGGTCAAGCTGGTGATCATCGACGAGGCGTACGCGCTGGTGTCGCTGTCGATCAGGGAGGCCGACGTGCACAACACGATGCTGGTGGTGCAGCCCTGCGGCCTGCTGTCCGCGCTGGTCGCCCTGTTCGAGCAGACCTGGCAGACCGCGCTGCCCCTGCACGGCCGCGCCACCCGCCCGGCCGGCCTGCCGCCGGCCGACCGCCGGGTGCTCCGGCTGCTGGCGAGCGGCGCGGGCGACGAGGTCATCGCCCGCGAACTGGGCGTCAGCCGCCGCACCTATTTCCGCCGCCTCCAGATCCTGATGGCCCGCCTGGGCGCCGAGAACCGCTTCCAGATGGCCCTCCAGGCCCAGCGCCACGGCTGGTTGTGACGCTGCTCCTGAACCGTGTCCGCCCCCGCGGGCACGGGGCGGACACGGTTCAGGACGTGTGCCGGTGCGTCAGGAGACGTTGACCGCGCTCCAGGCCGCCGCGACGGTGGCGTACTCGGCGCTGGTGGCGCCGTAGAGGTCCTTCGCCGCGTTCAGGGTCGCGGTGCGGGCGCCCTTGTAGTCCGTGGTGGACGTCATGTAGACGGTCAGCGCCCGGTACCAGATGGCGGAGGCCTTCTTGTTGCCGATGCCGGTGACGGTGGAGCCGTTGTACGTCGGGCTGTTGTACGCGATGCCGTTGATCGTCTTGGCGCCGCTGCCCTCGCTGGCGAGGTAGAACCAGTGGTTGCCGACGCCCGAGGAGTTGTGCACGTCGAGCCGGCCGACGGACTTCGACCAGTAGTCGGCGGAGCGGCCGTCGAGGGACGGCTTGTCGAAGCGTCGCAGCCACGGAGGGGTGGACTGGTCGCTGAAGAGGTAGTCGGGGGTGTCGATCGGGTTGTTGGCGTACCACTCGACCATCGTGCCGAGGATGTCGCTGGTGGCTTCGTTCAGGCCGCCGGACTCGCCGCTGTAGCGCAGGTTGGCGGTGGCCGAGGTGACGCCGTGGGTCATCTCGTGGCCCATGGTGTCGAGGTCGACCTGCTCGGGGTCGGTGACGCCGTCGCCGTCGCCGGTCATCATGCAGAAGCAGGAGTCCGACCACTGGGCGTTGTCCCACTTGGTGCCGACGTGGACGAACACCGTGGCACCGCGGCCGTCGTTCTTGATGCCGTTGCGACCGAAGGTGCTCTTGTAGTAGTCGAACGTCTTCGCCGTGTTGGCGTGCGCGTCGACGGCGGCGGTGGCGCGGTCGGTGGAGAACTTCCGGCCGTCGCCCCAGATGTCGTCGGCGTCGGTGAACAGCGTGCCCGAAGAGCTGTTCAGGGACGAGGAGGAGACGTTGCGCGCGTCCTTGGTGGTGTGCTTGCGGGTCGGGTCGATCAGGGCGAAGGTGCCGTTGGCCTGCTGGGTGGTGTCGACGGTGATGTCACCGGTGTACTCGGAATGGCCGGTGCCGGTCGCCTCGCGCTCGGCGTGGTAGCTCTCGATCGCGGCGCCGGTGGTGGCGTCGGTCACGAACACCTCGCCGTGCGGCTGGCCCTTGTCACCCGTGCCCTGCACGGTGGTGCGCCAGGCCAGGCGCGGGGTGCCGTCGGCGGCCCACACGATCAGCTCCGGGGTGGACCTGGCATTGCCGACCAGGCCCTGCGCGTTCTTGAGGGCTCCGGCCGCGGCCCCCTTGGAATCGACGGTGGGAGCGACGGACCGGGGCGCGACCTTGTGCCCCTTGGCACGGCTGGAGGCCTTGAGCGAGCCGTCGGCCTTCTGGTGGACGACGAAGTCCCCGCCGACGACGGGCAGACCCCGGTAGGTCCGCTCGAAGCGGACGTGCTGGGTACCGTCGGCGTCGATCACGACGTCCTTGACGTGGAGCGCCTGGCCCGCCCCGAAGCCGAAGGTGTCGGCGTGCCGGGTCACGTTCGCCTCGGCCCGGGCTATCGCCGTGTCGCGGGCGGAGGTGAGGTGCTGCACAGCGTGGGGCTGCGAGTGCGCCGGTACGGCCAGCACGCCTGCGGTCATGACACCGGCGGCGACCATCGTCGAAACGGCAAGGAGGGGACGGGGCATGGGGGGTGTTTCCTTCGCTCGTCGTGGGGGTGACGACGTCCTTGGACGTTGACGCGAAGTGTTCACCGATTGGCATGTTCCTGACGTGATCCCAGGTGGGATACAACTGCGGTGCTATAGGGCGGGCGATGCCGGCCCGGCCGCTCCCCCGCCCGCACCGAGGGCGAACTCGGCCCCGCCGGCCTCCCACCAGGCCAGGTACTGCGGCCGCTGCCGCACCAAAGACAGGTAGCCGGCCAGCAGTCGCTCGCCCACCGCCTCGACGATCTGGGCCGACACCGATTCCGTGTTCCAGGCGAGCTGCAGCCGCCGGTGGAACGGCACGTCCAGGAGCGGCCGCTGGACGGTGCCGGGGGCGGGGACGTCGGCGGTCGGCCACACACCGCAGACGGCACGCCGGCCGGCGACGAGGAGCTGCGCCACCGAGAGGTCCGAGGTCACGTGTGCGATGTGCGGGGTGAACCCCGCCGACTGACAGGTGAGATGGAGGTAGGCGTGCACACCGCTCTCGTCGGCCTCCGGCATGGCCCACTCCTCGTCCCTCAGGTCGTGGAGGCCGACCGCCTCCCGGCTGGCCAGCGGGTGCTCCTCGGAGAGCAGGACGAAGACCGGCTCGCGCAGCAGCGTGCGCGTCGCCACCGACTCACCGACCGGCACGGGGAAGCCCGGGAACTCACCGAAGACCGCGATGTCGCATTTGGCCCGGCTCAGCGCCTTCACCACGGTGTGCACGGAACGGCGGGCGTCGATGGTGAGCCGGCGTTCCGGGACGAGTTCGAAGAGGGCGGAGATCAGCAACGGCACCAGGGGGCCGGCGGCTCCCCCCGCCCGCAGCGGCGCGGCGTTCTCCGCGGCCGGCTCGGCGGCCGACCGCGCGTGCTCGCGCAGCCGGTCGAAGCCGACCACGAGGTCCCGGGCGCAGCGCAGGACGTACTGGCCCTTCTCGTTCGGCGTCACCCCCTCGGCACTGCGGATGAAGAGGGGGCCGCCCAGCTCGTGCTCGATCCGCTTCAGTTGCGCGCTGGTGGCCGGCTGGGAGAGCTGCAGCCGTGCGGCGGCCCTGCGGATGCTGCCGGCTTCGGCGACGGTGAGCAGGACGCGCAGGTGCCGGAACTCGAGGTGCATGAACATTCCCCGCTCAGGGCGGAGAGCCCGTGCACCCCCCGTGACCAGCAGTACCAGCTGCCCGGGGGCATGGTGACCCAGCCTCCGACGGCCCTGCCGGGGCGGCAACCACGGGACGGCAAAATCTGCCCTGCTCAGGAGGGGAGGTTCTGCTCCGCCCAGACCACCTTGCCGGCCACCGTGCGGCACGAACCCCACCGGCGGCACAGCATGTTGATGAGCTGGAGGCCCCGGCCGCCCTCGTCGCTGAGGTCTGCGTGCTGGATCTGGGGCAGGTCCGGGCCCGTGTCCGAGACCTCCACCACCAGTCGCTCACCACGCAGCAGCCGGAGCCGACCGGGCCCGTTGCCGTAGCGCAGGGCGTTGCCGACCAGTTCGGAGACGACGAGCTCGCAGACGTCGGCGAGATCCGTCAGGTCCCACGCGGCCAGCTGGTCCGTGACCAGGCCCCGGGCGACGGACGCCGCCCGCCCCTCCTGCGGCAGCTGCCACTCACGCAGGCCGACGGGGGTGGCCGGGGCGGTCGTCGCGACGAGGAGCACGGCCTCGTCGAAACGAGCGGTGCCGGCCGGGGCGCGCTCGATCAGGCCGCCGCCCTCCAGCGCCCCGGGGGCCAGAGCGCACGCCGCCGAACGCAGCAGTTCCAACTGGTGGTCCAGGTCCGCCCGCCGGGACTTCACGAGACCGTCCGTGTACATGACCAGGCTGTCCCCCGCCCGGGCTTCCAGCCGGACCGGGTCGTACGGAATGATCCCCGCGCCGAGCGGTGCGCCGACGGGCAGGTCCACGAACCCGGCGGAGCCGCGCCCGTCGACCAGCAGGGGCGGCAGGTGCCCGGCGCTGGCCATCGTGTAGCTGGAGTCGGCCGGGTCGAAGACGGCGCAGAGGAACGTGGCGACCTGTTCGTCCTCCAGGTCGCGGGTGGCGAGGTCGAGCCGGGCCAGGACCCGCTCCGGAGCCATGTCCAAGGTCATCAGGGTGCGGGCCACCGCCCGCAGCCGCCCCATGGTCGCGGCCGCGGGCAGCCCGTGGCCCATGACGTCACCCACCATGAGGGCCGTACGCCCGCCGGGCAGGGCCATGACGTCGTACCAGTCCCCGCCCACGCCGTGGTGGGCCGTGGAGGGCGCGTACTCGGCCTGGACGCGCAGCCCCGGCGTCACCGGCGTCGCACGGGGCAGCAGCGTGCGCTGCAACGAGACGACGTGCTCGCGCTCGCGCCCGTACAGCCGGGCGTTGTCGACGTAGACGGCCGCCTGGGCGGCCAGGTGTTCCGCCAGTGCGAGGTCGGTGGCGGAGAACGGAGGTCTGCCGGCGCCGCGCACGAAGTCCACGCTGCCGAGCAGCAGCCCGCGCGCGATCAGCGGCACCGCGAGATAGCTGTGCACGCCGGCGGCACGCATCTTCGCCGCGGCGCTCTCCGTCGGCGCGACCTCGAGGAAGTCGTCCTCGCGCATCCGGCTCACCATCACGGGCTTGCCCTGACGCAGGCAGTACCGCAGGAGCAGCGTCTCGTGCGCCTCCTCCGTGCGCAGGGTGGTCTCACCCACCGGAGTGGGCTCCAGGGAGGACAGCTCCTCGATGGCGCACAAGGCCGTGGCCCGCATCAGCGGAATGCCCGTACCCGTCCACCGCGAGCCCTCGTCGCCCCGCAGGACGCTCTCCAGGATGTCGACGGCGGCCCCGTCGGCGAAGCCGGGCACGGTGAACTCGGCCAGTTCCTGGGTGGTGCGCTCCAGGTCCAGGGTGGTGCCGATCCGGGAGGCGGCGGAGTTCAGCCAGGCGAGCCGGCCGCGCGTGACGGTCCGGTCGAGGGGGACCTCGCCGGCGCTGCGGCCGAGCCGCCTGCGGGCACCGGCCGACCGGTTCGCCGCGGCCCCCCTGCCGGCCGAGGCCCGGCCGACCACGCGCCTTCTCCCCTTGCCGTCGCTCACTCTTTCGACCTCCCGACAGGAACGCGATGCCTGTTGGTGCCCAGCATGCACCTCATCCCGGCCCACCGGGCCGATGCCGGCCGCAAGCCCGGCCCGGATGTGGAACCAACCGGCTGCGGCCATGGCCCAGGACGCACGAAAGGCCGTCCTCTCGTCACGAGAGAACGGCCTCCGACCTGCGTTTCCGCATGGTCGGGACGACAGGATTTGAACCTGCGACCCCTTGACCCCCAGTCAAGTGCGCTACCAAGCTGCGCCACGTCCCGATGCACGCTGACCTGCAGGTTTCCCTCTGGCCGGACGCGCACGAGAACAATACCGCACTTCTCAGGGTGCTTGCGCGCAGCTTTTCGCGGGTGGCGTCGGGAGGGGTTTGACCTCAAGGGCGCTTGAGGTTGCAGGGTGTGGGTCATGACGCAGACGAACTCCGACACCGCGTTCCGTCACGAGGACCTGTCCGGGCTGATGAGCCTGATGACCGGCGCCGAGAAGCACGGGCCCGCCGCCACCTCCACCCTCGACGCGCTCTGGGTGCTCTACGACCGGGTGCTGCGGGTGACGCCCGGCAGTGCGGACGCCCCGGACCGGGACCGGTTCCTGCTGTCCAAGGGCCACGGCCCGATGGCGTACTACGCGATCCTCGCCGCCAAGGGCTTCTTCCCCGTGGACTGGCTGGCGGACTTCGGGTCCTTCGCGTCGCCGCTGGGGCACCATCCGGACCGGACGCTGGTGCCGGGGGTGGAGATCGCCAGCGGCTCCCTCGGGCACGGCCTGCCGCTCGCCGTCGGGCAGGCGCTGGGGCTGCGGGCCCAGGGGCTGACCGACCCGGCGGTATGGGTGCTGATCGGGGACGCCGAGCTGGACGAGGGCAGCAACCACGAGGCGCTGGCCTACGCGGGCTCCGCCGGCCTGGACCGGCTGCACACGCTGGTGATCGACAACGCCTCCGCCACCCACGGCTGGCCCGGCGGGATCGCCTCCCGCTTCACCGCGGCGGGCTGGTCGGCCGCCACCGTCGACGGCCGGGACCACGAGGCCCTGTACGCCGCCTACACCGCCCCGCACCCGGGCCGGCCGCACGTGGTCGTGGCCCGCGTCGAGCCCAAGCACTGACCGCACCGCCCCCGCACCGCCCCTCCCCCACGAACGGAAGAGTCGATCCAGATGGACACCATGCGCGAGCGGTTCGTCGCCACCACAACCCGCCTGCTCGACGAGGACCCGCGGCTGGCCGTGGTCCTCGCCGAGATCACCATGGACGGCTTCCGTCCCGCGCAGCGGGCCCACCCCGACCGGGTGGTCAACGTCGGCATCCGGGAGCAGCTGCTGGTCGGCGCGGGCGCCGGGATGGCGCTGACCGGGCTGCGGCCCGTCATCCACACCTTCGCCAGCTTCCTCGTCGAGCGCCCCTTCGAGCAGGTCAAGCTGGACCTCGGGCACCAGGGCGCGGGCGCCGTGCTGGTCAGCTCCAACGCCTCGTACGACTGGCCGGCCGGCGGGCTGACCCACATGGCGCCGGGCGACGTGGCGCTGATGGACACCCTCGACGGCTGGACCGTGCACGTGCCGGGCCACCCGGACGAGGCGGAGGCCCTGCTGCGGCGGGCGGCCGCCGCCGGGGACGACAAGGTGTACCTGCGGCTCTCGGAGCTGTCCAACGCCGCCGCCCGGCCGGTGGACGGCCGCTTCACCACGGTCCGGGAGGGCTCGGCCGGGGTCGTGCTGGCGGTCGGCCCGGTGCTGGACGACGTCCTGGCCGGGGTCGAGGGCCTGGACGTCACCGTGCTGTACGCCACCACGGTCCGGCCCTTCGACGGCGCCGCGCTGCGCGCGGCGGTGGCCCGGGGGGCCGCCCCGGACGTGGTCCTGGTCGAGCCCTACCTGGCGGGCACCTCCACCGCCGCCGCGAACGACGCGCTGGCGGACCTGCCGCACCGGGTGCTCGGCCTGGGCGTGGGCCGCGCGGAGCTGCGCCGGTACGGCACCGCCGCCGAGCACACCGCCGCGCACGGCCTGGACGCCCGCGGGCTGCGCGAGCGCATCGGGGGCTTCCTCGGCCGCGGGCGGTGAGCCGGTCTCACCCCGCCAGCCGGGCGTCCTCCCGGGCGTGGATGAGGGCCGTCACCTCGGCGGCCAGCCCCTTGATCAGCTCCAGGCCCTCGCGGCCCCAGCGCCGGGGCTCCAGGTCCACCGCGCAGACCGTGCCCAGGACGAAGCCCTGCCGGTCGGTGAGCGGCGCGCCGAGGTAGGACCGTACGCCGCTCTCCTCGACCACGGCGTTGGGCGCGAAGCGGGCGAAGTCCCGGACGTCCTCCAGGACCA
The DNA here is from genome assembly GCF_040684615.1 of Streptomyces sp. NPDC089919. Classification (NCBI taxonomy): domain Bacteria; kingdom Bacillati; phylum Actinomycetota; class Actinomycetes; order Kitasatosporales; family Streptomycetaceae; genus Streptomyces; species Streptomyces sp. NPDC089919. Next base: position 13,216 of record NZ_JBFBGK010000013.1, on the reverse strand, counting down.
GGGCCCGGCGCCGCACCACCACGTGCGGGCAGTAGCCGTGGTCCCGGGCCAGCACCCGGCCGGTGTACGCGCCGGCCGGGGCGTCCGCCCGGTGGTGCAGCCCGCCGAAGAACTGCCGCGTCTCGTCGACGAAGGCGACCGCGGCGTACGGGGTCCGCGCGGCCTCGGCGACCTTGCGCGCGAAGCCGTCCAGTTCGGGGTCGGGCCGCTCGCCCAGGCCCAGTTCCCGCAGCCGGACGGCCCGGGCGGGCGCCTCCCGGTCCACGGGGGTGAGCAGCAGGTGGCCGGTGGACTCGTAGTACGTCATGGCGGTTCCCCCTCGGTGGTGGTGGTCGCGGGCGCCGACAGCAGGTGCTGGACCAGCGCCGCGAGCGTGCGCGTACCGGAGCGCGGGAGGCGGGCGTCGCAGCGTACGACCGGGACGTCGGGGCCGAGCCCGACCGCCTCGCGCACCTCGGACGGCGTGTAGCGGTGGCCGCCGTCGAACTCGTTGACGGCGACGATGAACCCGATGCCCCGCCGCTCGAAGAAGTCGACCGCCGGGAAGCAGTCGGCGAGCCGCCGGGTGTCGGCCAGCACCACGGCGCCCAGCGCGCCGGCGCACAGCTCCTCCCACAGGAACCAGAAGCGCTCCTGGCCGGGCGTGCCGAACAGGTAGAGGACGTGCCGGCCGTCCAGGGTGATCCGGCCGAAGTCCAGGGCGACGGTGGTGGCGGTCTTCTCCTCGATCCCGGTGACCGGGTCGGTGGGCTCGCTGAGCCCGGTGAGCAGTTCCTCCGTGCTCAGCGGCTCGATCTCGCTGACCGAGCCGACGAAGGTGGTCTTGCCGGCTCCGAAGCCGCCCGCCACCAGGATCTTCAAGGTGGCGGGGGGCGACTCACAGTCTTCTACGCAGTCCATCGAGCACCGCCCGCAGCAGGGTCTGGTCGTCGGCCCGGCCGCCGCTGCCGGGGAAGCGCGGGGCGCACGCGGTCACGGCCCCGGACTCCAGCAGGTCGGCCAGCAGTACCTTGGTCACCACCGCGGGCAGCCGCAGCTGCGCCGCGATCTCCGCCACCGACACCGGCCCGGCGGCCGCCGCGCACAGCCGCAGCGCGAGGGCGTGGTCCGGTCCCAGCCACTCCCCCGGCCGGCGTCCCGTCGCGGTGACGAGGGAGAGCAGGTCCAGTGGGGTGCTCGGCCGGGTGCGCCCGCCGCTGGCGGTGTACGGGCGCATCAGCCGGCCGGCCCGGTCGTCGAACCACGGCGGGTCCTCCGGCGCGGCCCCCCGGCCCGGCGGCCGGGGCCGCCAGGCGGGGGTGGCCGCCCTCACCGGTCCGGGACGGCGGGTACGGCCGCCACGACGCGCGGGTCCGGGACCCCGGCGGCGGGCCGGCGGGGCGGGGCGGCCAGGTAGGGCCGCACGCTCTTGACGAGCATGGCCATCTCGTAGCCCAGCACCCCCGCGTCGGCCTCCCGGTCGGCGAGCACGGCCAGGCAGGTCCCGGAGCCGGCGGCGGAGACGAACACCAGGGCCGAGTCCAGCTCGACCACCACCTGCCGGACCTCCGCGCCCTCCGCGAACCGGGCCCCGGCACTGCGGCCCAGCGAGTAGAGGCCGGAGGCGAGGGCGGCCATGTGGTCGGCGCCGTCCGGGTCGAGCCCGTGCACGCAGGTGACCAGGCCGTCGGCGGTGAGCAGGACCGCGCTGCGGGTGTACGGCACGCGCTGCACCAGTCCGCCGAGCAGCCAGTCGAGTTCGGAGAGCTGGGTGGTCTTCACGTCGCCGGACATGGGGGTGTGCTCCTTGGTGTGGTGGTTCACGGGGATTCCTCCGCGGCGGCCTGGGCGAGGCCGAAGCCGCGCCGGAAGGCCGCCATGAGTCCGGGGTCGGGTACCGGTTCCTCCTCCTCGGCCGCGCGTCGCACGGGGGCCGCGGGGAGGTCCCGGAGCTGGGGGGCGAGGTGCTGCTGGGCCCGCCGCTTGGGCAAGGGGGGCCGGGCCGGGTCCTCGTCCGGCGGCTCGGCCGTGGTGGCGACCGGGCCGGCGGGGCGGGGTACCAGGGCCCAGGCGGGGGTGTGGGCGGGGGTGTGGGCGGGGGCGGGCGGGCGTACCGGGGCGGGGATCCGCAGGGCGGCCGGTTCGAGGGGCGGCAGCGCGGGGCCGGCGCCGGTACCGGTGGTGGTGGGGCGGCGGGTGGCCGTGGTGGGGGGCGGGGGTGCGGGCGCCTCCGGCGCGGGGGGCCGGGGGGCGGGCGGCTGCGGTGCGGGGCCCGGACCCTGGTCCGTCCCGGCCGCGGTCGCCGCGGTGGCGACCGTGCGGCCCGTCGCGCCGGTCGGGGCGGACACGGCGGTGGCTGTCGTCGGGGCGGTGGCCGACCGGACCGCGGGGATCGGTGCGACCGTGGGGAACGGCACGGTCTCCGGTGCCTGGTCCGGCACCTCGCCGAGGAGGTCCTGGGGCAGCACGAGGACCGCCAGCACGCCCCCGTAGATGTTCGACTTGAGCTCGACGGCGATGCCGTGCCGGCGGGCCAGCGCGGAGACCACGAAGAGGCCGATCCGGCCGTCCGCGAGCATGTGCCGGACGCTGATCCGGTCCGGGTCGACCAGCAGGGAGTTCATCCGGTGCTGTTCCTCCGGGGGCATGCCCAGGCCCCGGTCCTCCACCTCGATGGCGATGCCCGCGGTGACGCGTTCGGCGCGCAGCACCACGTCGGTGTCGGGGGGCGAGAACACCGTGGCGTTCTCCACCAGTTCGGCCAGCAGGTGCACCACGTCGGCGACCGCGTGCCCGCGGACCCCGCCGCCGGCCGGCGGGACCACCTTCACGCGCGTGTACTGCTCCACCTCGGCCACCGCGGAGCGCAGCACCTCGCTGATGCCGATGGGCCGGGTCCACTGCCGCCGGGAGGCGGCGCCGCCCAGCACGGCCAGGTTCTCGGCGTGCCGGCGGATGCGGGTGGCGAGGTGGTCGACGTGGAAGAGCTCCTTGAGCAGGTCGGGGTCCTCGATGGTGTCCTCGAGGCCGTCCAGGAGCTGGATCTCCCGGTGGACGAGGGACTGGAGGCGGCGGGCGAGGTTGACGAACACCTCGACCTTCTGGTCGCTGTCGGACGGCCCGGCCGTACCGGCGGTCCGGACCAGCGCGGCGTGCGCCTGCTCCCGGGCCTGGCGCAACTCCTCGGCGAGCACCTGGAACTCGTCCGCGCCGGGGCCCGGGCCGGGGGCCGGTCCGGCACCGCGCCGCTCGGGGACGCTCTCGCCGCGCTCCAGCCGGTCGAGTACGGAGCGCAGCTCCTGCTGTCCCCGGACGCTGGAACGGCGCAGCGCCTCGCAGCGGTCGCGCACGGTCCGCGCGGCGCGCTGGGCGCCGAGCAGGGCCGCGGCCAGCGCCCCGGCGAAGAGCAGCGCGCAGCCGGCCAGCACCAGCCAGAGCCGCCCGTCGGGGCGGCCGTCCAACTGGAGGGTGAAGAGCACGGCGGCCGCGCCGATCAACCCGGCGGCGACGGTGGGCAGGACGGCGGCCCGGATGAGCTGGGGCCGTATCTGCCGGGCCGTGCCGGCCGGGGCCGGGCGGGCGGCGGTGTGGCGGGGCGAGTGGTGGCGGGGGGCGGTCCGGGCCCGTCTGCCGGTCTCTCGGCGGTCGGGGCGGGCCGCTGGTTCGCGCAGTCCGGACATCGGCGTCCTCGGTACGTGTGGCCCGGACCGCGGGGGCCCGGCGTTGATCACCGATGAACCACGCTAGACCGGTCGCTCGGCCCTGGGACGGGCAGTTGCCGAACTTCACCGGCCTGCTTCCCGCCCTGGTGGGAGCGCTCGCACGACAGCCCGAATGCGCCGGGGGCCGGCGGGGGCGGGTGTCCGGTCAGTCGACGAGGATCCCGCCGACGCGCTCGATGGCGGCGAGGGTTTCCGCGCCGAAGCCGCAGGTGCGGGAGAACCGGGTGCCCTTGAGGCGGTCGGTGAGGACGGTGCGGGAGAGTTCTACGCCGGTCCGGAAGTCCCGGATCCAGAGCTCGCCCATCCGCGTCACGATCGCGAGCCGGGTGCCGGCGGGGTCGGCCCAGAGGGCCTGGGTGCCGGTGGGGACTTCGGGGATCTCCCACAGGGCCTGCGGGTCGCCCTCGGTCGTGTCCCACACGATGAGCCGCCGGTCCGCCGCGAGGGCCGCGAGTCCGGCGGCGGAGCGGTAGGCGACGGCTTCGGCCGCGGTCCACTCGCTGCCCGGAACCGGCAGACCATCACCGTCGAGCAGGAAGTCCAGGCTGGTCAGGTCTACGGCCGCCACCAGGCGGGTGTCGAGCACAAGGGCTTGGGTGTCGCCCGAGGAGAGCCAGTGTTGCACGTCGACGGTCGGGGCGTGGGACGTGGCTCCGAGGACTTCCCAACCGTCTTCTGCACCGTCGGAAGGGACCAGGATGCGGGTGTGGGTCCTGCCGTTCGTCAGGAGGGCGATCCCTGCGGGGGTTCCGCACTGAGCGTATGAGGTAGACGACTTCAGGTTCGGGAACCGAATGGACACCAGGACCTGGCCGTCGGTGGGGTCCCTCAACGTCAGCATCCCTTCGGCGACGTCGGCGTCCCCCAGGACCAGGCGGCCCCGCCACCTGAGCGGACGGTGGAACTGACCTGCCTGCACGTCTCCCGCCGGGGAGCCGGTGGTCGCGTCGAAGAGCCGACCACCGTGTTCGCCGAACGCCCAGTACCTCTCGTCGTCCCACTGGCTGATCGAGACGTACGTTCCGAGCCCTTCAGTGGACGGCCTGACCGGCGCTCCGTCGACCCGCCCGTCCGGCCACAGGAGCATCCCGTCAGCTCCTCCCGTCACCACCGCGCCACTGGGGTGGAGCAGACCGGAGCTGAGCTGCCAGCCGTCTTCGAGCAGACTCCCGTCCCCCAGCGCGGCGCCCGTCAGGTCCGCCCGTGACAGGGCGACTCCCTGAAGGTTCGCCCCGGCCAGCCGGGCACCCCGTAGGTCCGCCCGCGCCAGCGAAACCGGCCCGGGTCGGCCGGCCGTGAGGAATCCGCTGAGGTCCACTCCGGCAAGTCGGGCCGCCCACAGGTCATCCCCACAATCCACCAGCAGGGCCAAGCAGTTGCCCGCCACCAGCCCCGTGTCCGCATCCGTGGCAGCCGTCTGGCGGGCCAGGTCGAGGAGGCGGACCCGGCGGTCGGGGCGCTCGCGGACCATGGTCGCGAGGAACTGGTACACGGCTTCGTTGCGCTCCAGCGCGCCGAAGGTCCTGGCCAGGGTCTCCACCGGCTCCGCGCTGAGCTTCCCGAGCGAGGGCAGCGTGCCGTCCTCCGCCCGGGCGGCGAAGTACTCGGACCAGCTCCGGTCCCGGCCCCCGCCCAGGACCGCCGGCAGGGCCTTCAGGAAGTCCCCCGCCAGCAACCCCAGTTCCGCCGCGAACTTGAACGCCACCAGGAACTCCAGCAGCGACTTGTGGGACGGGCCGTAGTCGCCCTCGGCGTCGCGGACCAGCATGCCCTGGTTGCGCATGTCCTGTTCCCAGTAGTCCAGGTCCTTCTCGTGCCGGACCACCGAGCCGAAGCAGGACCGCAACCGGTCCGGGAAGTCGCGGTAGTTGAGGCTGAGGCGGTTGGTGGACAGCATCTCCCAGGCCACCTCGCACAGGAAGAACAACTTGTCCGCCCGGGAGGTGAAGGTGCGCTCGGCGGTGACGTCCCGGTCCATCTTGCGCTGGACGGCGTACAGGTAGATGCGGGCCAGGTCGATCTCGGCGCCCCGCTCGATCTCCGGCAGGGCGTCCAGGACCAGTTCGGTCATGACGGGGCGGCCCATCAGCTCGCGGACCCCGTCGTGGGCCATCAGCAGGCGGATCTTGTCCTCGGCCAGGTCGTGCCGGAGCATCCGTTCGATCTGCTCGTCGTCGAAGCGGACCAGTTCCACGATGTCGAAGGTCGGGCCGTTGGCCGGCACCGCGGCGGCCGAGGCGCTGACCTTGGCGCCGAAGAGGTTGCGCGCCTCCTGGGCGTTGCGGAAGTGCTCCTTGCGGCTGCTGAGCAGCACCTTCGCACCCGGTTCGACGGCCTTGGCCAGTTCCCAGAAGTTGGCGACGACCGTGTTGCGGTCGGCGCGGGCGGCCATCTCGTCGAAGCCGTCGAAGATCAGCAGCAGCCGGCCCATGCGGTTGAGGACCCGGAAGACGTCGTAGTTGCGCAGGTTGATCCGGTGCTTGTTGAAGAAGAACTCCGAGAGCAGCCCCTCGACGGTGGTCTGCTTGGCGTAGTCGCGCAGCGGGATGAGCAGCGGGATCCGGGGGCGGGGCACGCCACGGCCCTTGGCCTCGCGCCAGCCCTGGGCCAGCCGGCCGGCCAGGTGCAGGGCGAACCACGACTTGCCCATGCCGAACTCGGCGAGCACCGACAGGTGCCGCTTGGCGGGTTCCTCCAGCCAGCCGGCGACGTAGTCGTCCAGGCCGCCCGCCCGCCAGTGGTAGAGGCTGGTGTCGAGGGTCCGCTGGGTGGCGGGGTCGATCTCGTCCTTGCGGCAGGAGACGGGGACGTAGCGGGTGTCGATGCCGCGCCGCCGGACCTCCTCCTCGACCCAGGCGACGTAGCGGTCGAAGTCGGCCTCCAGGTCGATCAGTTCGTCGAAGGAGTAGCAGAAGAGCACGTCCCCGCTGTCCGCGGCGCGGCGCCGGGCGGCCTCGCTGACCCGCAGCCGGGCCAGCCCCCAGCCTTCCGCGGCCCCCTCCTCCTTCACCAGCTCGGAGAGCAACCGGAGCTGGTACGGGGCGAGTTCGTCCTCCACGCAGAGCATGACGGTGCGGTCGAAGCGGCCGGGCCGGCGCTGCGGGATGTCCACGAGCATGGCGACGTGGCCGCCCGGCACCTCCCAGACCCGCCGGACCTCGTAGCCGACGGCGCCGAACCACTCCCGGACGTCCTCCATGAGCCGCTGGGCGGGCGTGAGTTCGGCCCGTCCCGGCTCGGTGCGGGCGCGGTGGTTCTCCTCCTCGTCCCGGATCCGGCCGATCTCCGCCGCGAGGGCGTCCACCTTCTGTTCGAGACGGGTCTCGTGCGGGGCGCGGCTGCGGTCGACCAGCTCGTGGAAGGTGGTGACGAAGCCGTCGAGGTGCTCCTCGAAGCCGTGGTCGAAGTGGCCGAACTCACCGGTCTCACGGTTGCGGGCGAGCGCTTCGGCGGCCTCGTCGCGCAGCCGCGCCCAGTCGTCGGCCCGGGAGAAGGAGCGCTGGAAGGCGGCCTGCACGTGTTCGTCGCGGAAGAAGGCGAGGACGGCGGGGGCACGGTCGGAGCAGTACTCGATCAGGGCGCGCGCGTAGAGGTGGTCGAAGTCCTGGCGGGGCACCTTGCCGTCGAGCTTCAGCGCCTTGAGGCCCCGCAGGACCCGCTCGCGCCGCTGGGCCGCGTCGCTCAGCGGCTGCGCGAGCGCCTTCCCGACGATTCCGGCCGCCGCCGTCACGATCTCCATCGGCATGTCCGCCCCCGCACTCCGTCGTGCTCCCCTGCCCGTGACGACCCTAGCGGCGGGGGCCCGGCCGGTGCAGGCGTTCCGGCCAGGGGCCCCGTGCGGCCCGGGGGCCGACCGGCGCCGCCCGGACCCGGGGCGCCGGGCTCAGCGCTGCGGCCCGGCCGGCACGGTGACCCCCGTGACGATCACCCCGTACCGGCTGAGCCACCGTCCGACCAGCGGGTCCGGCCGGGGGCCGAGGGCCGCGGGGCCCTCGGCCAGCAGCCGGGCGGTGAAGCGGCCGGTCTCCGGTTCGATGGCCACCACGGCCTCGTCGAAGTCCAGTTCGCGCCGGGTGAGCGGGTACCAGGTCTTGAAGACGCTCTCCTTGGCGCTGAACAGCACCCGGTCCCAGTTCACGTCCGGCCGCCGGGCGGCGAGCGCGGCGACGGCCCGCCGTTCCTGGGGCAGGGCGATCGTGCCGAGCACCCCGCCGCCCAGCGGCCGGTCCGGTTCGGCGTCGATGCCCAGGGACACCACGTCCGAGGCCCGGGCCACCGCCGCGGCCCGGTAGCCGGCGGTGTGGGTCATGCTGCCCACCACCCCGCGGGGCCACTGCGGGGCCCCGCGGCCGTCCGGCACCAGCGGTTCGTACGGCAGGCCCAGCCGCGCCAGGGCGCGGCGGGCGCAGAGCCGTACGGTGGCGAACTCCCGCCGCCGCTCGGGTACCGACCGGGCGACCACCGCCGCCTCCACGGGGTGCAGCGGGGCGGCGACCCGGTCGTCGAAGGCGTCGGCCGCGGCGACCGGCCCGGTCACCAGGCTCTCGATCACCGGGCGCCCACGGGCGTCACGGCGCGGCGGGCGGCGCCGTCCCGGATGGCGAGCAGGGCCAGTCCGCCGGTCAGGCCGCAGCCGGCCATGAAGAACCAGGTGGTGTGGAAGGCGTCCAGGTCGGGGCGGGCCCCGAGGACGGCCGCCACGACGGCCGCGCCCAGGGCGAGGCCGATCTGGCGGCACATGGAGACCATCGCGGTGCCGGTGGCGAAGCGCTCCGGCGGCAGCGGCAGGGTGGCCGCGCCCGACAGGCTGGGCAGGGCCAGTCCGGAGCCGATGCCCGCGATGATGCCGGCCGGCAGGAAGGTGCTCGCGTAGGCCGCGTCCGCGGCGGTGGCGGTCGCCCACATGACGCCGCCGACGGCGAAGAGCACGCTGCCGGCGAACCCCACGACCCAGTTCCCGTACTTGGTGGCCAGCAGGCCGCCCGGGACGGCGCAGACGGCCGCCATGAGCGGTCCGGGGGCGATCTCCAGGCCGGCCCGGAGCACCGAGTGGTGCCACACGCCGGTGAGGAAGAGCACCGAGCCGAGGATCATGGCGCCGAAGCCGGCGAAGAACAGGAACGTGGCGAGGTTGGCCAGGGACACCGCCCGGATCCGCACGATCGCCGGCTCGATGACGGGGGCCGGGTGCCGCAGCGCCCGGACCACGCTGAAGGCCGTGCCCAGCGCGCCCAGCGCGAACATGCCGAGGATCCGCCCGCTGGTCCAGCCCCAGCTCTCGCCCTGCACGATACCGAGCACCAGGGCGCCCACCGTCACCCCGAGCGCGAGCGCGCCCAGGACGTCGGGGGCGGTGCCGGACTCCTCCCGGATCTCGCGCAGCGCCCAGCCGCCGACCAGGACGGCGGCCGCGCCGATGGGCAGGTTGACGAGGAACACCCACTCCCAGCCGGCCTGGACGAGCAGTCCGCCGATGGGCGGGCCGAGCGCCGCGGCGGCGCCGCCCATCGCGGACCAGAGGCCGACCGCCGCGCCCCGGCGCTCCGGGGGGAACATCGGCAGCAGCAGGCCCAGCGAGCTGGGCAGCATCAGGCCGCCGCCGACGGCCTGGAGGGTGCGGGCCGCCACCAGCGCCCCCAGCGAGGGCGCGGCGGCGCAGGCGGCGGAGGCCACGGTGAAGAGCACCAGGCCGGCCAGGAAGGCGCGCTTGCGCCCCGACTGGTCGGCCCACCGCCCGGCCGGGGCGAGGAAGGCCGCGAAGGTGATCGCGTACGCGCTCAGCACCCAGGACAAGCCGCTCAGGTCGGCCGAGGGGAAGGACTCGGCCAGGTCGGGGAAGGCGATGTTGACGATGAACAGGTCGAGGGAGGAGACGAAGACGCCGGTCAGGACGACGGCGATGCTCCACCCCCGCCGGGACGCCGGCCCGCCGGTGGCGGTGGTCATGCTGCCCACTTCCTCTCGGTACGCGCGTACCTCCCGGTCCACGCCCGCCCGCCGCGCGGGGCGGCGGGTACGGGCCGCCGGGTCGCGGCGCTCATCGGGCCTGCGGGTCGCTGGGACGCCCGGAGGCGAGGTGGTCGGCGACCACCCTGGCCCACTGGCCGTAGCCGTAGGACGAGGGGTGGAACCTGTCCCGGGCGAAGAAGTCCCCGGTGATGCTCATGACGCCGGTGGAGTTGACCCACGTCGCCCACGGCCGCTCGGCGCAGACCTCCCGGGAGGCCGCGTCGACCGCCGCCGCCCGCTCGGCGCAGTAGCGGTTGAGCGGAGCGGGCAGCGAGGGGAAGGACTCGAAGGGCGGGATGCCGACCACCACGACGTGCCCGGCCCGGTTCGCCAGGTCGTCGACGATCGCCGTCAGGTCCTCGGCCCATTCGGCCGGCTCCCGCCGGGCCAGCACGTCGTTGGACCCGGCGAGCAGCACGGCCACGTCGTACCCCTCCCCCAGCTGCGGCAGCAGCTTGTGGCGGACCCGGCGGCCGGTGGCCCCGTGCTGGCCGACCACGTCCCAGGTGACGGGGCAGCCGTGCTCGACGGCCAGAGCGCGGGCGAGGCTGCCGGGGAAGCCCTCCTCGTGGGTGGCGACCCCGCAGCCGGCGGCGGTGGACTCGCCGAGGACGGCGATCCGCATGGGGGTGCCGGCGGCCTCCGGGGCGACGGTCCCGGTGCCGGGTCCGTCGGCCGGCGGCAGTACCTCGGTGGTGGCGCGGACCCAGAGGCCCTGGACCGCGATCAGGGGCAGCAGGAGGGGGTTCACCCGCGCACCCCCTCGACCACGGCGACGCGGTTGCGCAGCTCGATGCGGGCGAAGTCCTCGGGGACGTTCACCACGATCCGGCTGCGGGCCCGCTGCGGGGCCGGGTCCGAGACGTGCAGGTCGCACTGGCCCAGCACCTCGCGGATCATGGCCTTCATCTCGAGCAGGGCGATGCGGTCGCCCAGGCAGCGGATCCGGCCGCCGCCGAACGGGATCCAGGAGTACGTGCCCGGCTTGGTGTCGAGGAACCGCTCGGGCCGGAAGACGTCGGGGTCCTCGTAGTGGGCCGGGTCGCGGTTGAGCAGGAAGGCGCTGGCCCACAGGTGCTGGCCCGGCTCGTACCGCACGCCGCCGATCTCGATCGGCTTCTTCACCTCGCGGACGATGATGTTCGGGATCGAGGGGCGCAGTCGCAGCACCTCGTGGACGACCGCGGTGAGGTAGGCGTCCTCGCCGCGGGCCATCTCCTCGCGCAGCCGGTCGGTGACGGCGCGGTCGCGGGCCAGGTAGACGAACGCCCAGGCGATGGCCGCGGCGGTGGTCTCGGTACCGGCGAGGAAGATGGTGGCCAGTTCGTCGCGGATCTCCCGGTCGGTCAGCGGCCGGCCGTCCGGATGGGTCGTCTCCAGCAGTTCGGAGAGCAGGTCGTCGCCCCGGTAGTCGGAGGCGCGGCGCTCCCGGATGGTCGCGTAGGTGAGGGCGTCGGCCTGGTCGCGCAGCTTGAGGAAGCGCTCCAGCCCCAGCGGGCGGATCAGGCGGAGCAGCTTGACCAGCCGGGAGGGCATCTTGTGCAGCAGCATCGGCGAGACGGGGCCGTTGTTGAACTTCATCATCTCCAGCAGGAGGCCGTGCAGCCGGTCCCACCCCGTCGGCGCCTGCGGGCCGTACAGCACCTCGCGGATGACGTGCATCGTGAAGCTGTGGATGTACGAGTGCAGTTCGACGGCGGTGCCGCGCGGCCAGGTGGCGACGCCCTCCTTGGCCATCGTGGTGATGGACTCGGCGATCCGCTCCAGGGCGGCGCCGTGGTAGCTGGGCATCATCGCCTTGCGGCGGGCCTTGTGGGCGTCCTCGTCCAGCCAGGCCAGGCCGGACTGGCCGGTGTACTTCTCGATGGTGGCGGAGCCGTTGCCGGTGTGCAGGACGTCGGCGGGCGCGGTGAACATCGCCTTGACGTCCTCGGGGGTGGTCAGCACGTACACCGGGCGGGGAGGGAGCCGGATGCTGACCTGGAAGCGGGGGCCGTACTCCTTGCGGCACTCCTCGATGAACGGCTGCGGCCGGGTCCAGTAGTTGAACAGCTGGACGATCGCGTGCTTCTTGGAGCCCGGCAGCGCGGTGGCCGGGATGGTCGTGCTGGTCGCCGCGGCGCCGTGGTCGACGGGGCAGCGGGCCGGCTGGGCGGCCTCGGGGTTGGTCATGTCCGACCTCTCTGGGGTGGGTGTACGGGGTGAACTGGGCTTCTCGGTGGCCCTGTCGGGGGTCACCGCTGCTGCTCCGGGTCGGGTCCGGCCCAGCCGAGCCATTCGCGGGTGGCGCCGGCGGTGGCCGCCGCCGCTCCTTCGATGAGGGCGAAGTGGTCGGCGGCGAGCTTCACTTCGGAGTCGGCCACGCTCCAGGACGGCCAGGTGTCGGCGTCCAGCGGCACGTCCGCGCGGATCATCAGGCTGCGGGTGGCGACCGGGACCGGGGTGTGCGCGGCCAGCAGCCGCATGTAGGCGCCCATGGTCAGCCACTCGGCGTCGCCGATGGCCCCGGCCCGGGGCTCGCGGCCGAGGATCTGGGTCATCACCGAGGTGAAGACCGCGTTGGACTCCTCCTCGGTGGCCGGCAGCGGCGTGTCGATCAGGACCACGCCGGCCGGCCGCACCCCGGCCGCCTCGAAGCGGGCGGCGAGGGAGTGCGCGAGGACCCCGCCGGTCGAGTAGCCGACCAGCACGAACGGTGCGTCGCCGACGGCCCGGGTGATGGACCCGGCCAGCACCTCGACGGCCGCGTCCCAGCTGCCGGGCGCGGGCTCGTCGTCCCGGAATCCAGGCAACGTGCAGGCGTAGACGTCCCGTTCGCCGCCGAAGGCGTCGGCGAACCGCATGAACTGTGCGGGGCTGGAGCCGACCACGAAGGACGGCACGCAGACCACCTTGACCCGCTCGTCGCCGGCGGCCAGCCGGACGACGTACTCGTCCCCGGCCAGGTCGGCCGCGGACTCGAAGGCGGGCCGGAACCGGGCCGCGCCCGTCAGGAGCGGCACGGCCTCGGCGATCGAGCCGGCCGCGTGCGCGTGCCGCAGCAGCGCCCCGAGCGTGCCGCCCTCCTCCTGGGGACGCGCCACCTCCTGCGGTACGTCCGCTCCGGCGAACTCGCCTGCCTCGTCCAGGAGATGACGGGCGATGGCAGCGGGGGTGGGGTGGTCGAAGACCAGGGTGGTGGGCAGCCGCAGGCCGGAGGCCTGGGTCAGCCGGTTGCGCAGTTCCACCGCGCCGAGCGAGTCGATGCCCAGCTCGCGGAAGCCCCGCTCGGCGTCCACCGCCGAGGCGACGGCATGGCCCAGCACGGCCGCGACCTCGGCCACCACGACCTCGAGGACGACCTGTTCGCGGTCCCCCTCGGCAACCCCCGCCAGGCGCTGGACCAGCGATCCGGCCGTCGCGTCCGCCTGGCGCGCCTGGGCGCGGACCAGGCCGCGGAAGAGCGGCGGGAGCATGCCCGAGCGGGCCTGTCCCCGCAGCACGCCCAGGTCCAGCAGGACCGGGAC
>NZ_JBFBGK010000012.1:0-112462 GCF_040684615.1 Streptomyces sp. NPDC089919 | reverse complement strand
GCGCGAGCAAGCCCTGCGCATCGACCACCCCCACGTCCTGGCCCCGGCCAGCTGGGCGGCGGCCGACGACCAGGTGCCGCGCGCTCGACGTCCTGCGGGTCCGTGACGTCGCCGGCCGCCGCCTCGGCCCGGCCGCCCGCGGCGCGGATCTCGTCCACGAGGGCGGACAGCCGGTCGCGGCGGCGTGCCATCAGCACCACCTCGGCGCCCTCGGCGGCGAACAGCCGGGCCGCGGCGGCCCCGATGCCGCTGGAGGCGCCGGTGACCATCACGGTCCGATCGTGCAGCAGACCCGTGGTGCGGAGGGGTCTTTCGTGGTGGTGCGCTTCCGTCTCGTGGAGCGGTCGCTGGCTCTGGGACATCGGATTCGGTTTCCTTCCGGCACTTGGGACGACGCGTGGCCCCCGCGAACAAGCGTTCTACCTAGTGGCGGTACACCGAGACTCGAGTGGTCCTCTCCCGTGGTGTCAGGCGGGCTGCCGTGGTCCACGGGCCCTGGCCTCCCCGAGCTCGATCCGTTTGACGGCGCTGGGCACCGCCACGGACGGCAGCAGGCAGCGCCACATCTCCTCGACCCGCTCCGGCAGGTCGGCGTGGGCCGTCTCGATGAAGGAGTGCATCTGCGCGCCGGTACAGGCGTTGACCACCAGCCGGGCCAGCGCCACCACGTCGGCCGAGGACTTCAGCTCGCGCTTGGCGCGGGCGTGCGAGAGGTCGCTGATGATCAGCTCGGTCCACTGCTGGTGGGAGTTCTCCTCGGCCGGCGTGAACTTCTCCTGCTCCCAGACCAGTCGGGCCCCGGCCCGCAGGACGGGACTCTCCAGCAGCTGATAGGCCCAGGTCAGCGTCACGTCGACGGCGTGCTGGAGCCCTTCCGAATCATGCGGCGGCACCACCAGCTCCGGCTGTGCGGCGACGATCCCGCGGGCCAGCTCCTCCTTGTTGCGGAAGTGGAAGTAGACCGCGCCCAGTGTCACCCCCGCCCGGTCCGCGATCTTCTGGACGCTGGTGCCCGCGAACCCGTTCTCGCCGAACACCTCCGCCGCCGCCTTCATGACGGCCGCCCGCGTGCGCTCGGCCCGCTCCTGCTTCACAACCCGCCCGGTCATGTGCTGCTCACCCCAGTCTTCACCTGAGAAGTCTTCACCAAAAGAAAATTGTTCTTTATTTTATTCGGGGGAGCGAGGCTGACACACCGCTCGTGGCCCGATTCCGTCATGCCCTGCAGGGGGGAAAACCCGTCATGACACTTGGCACGATCCATCTCGACCGCACCACCCACCCCACCCGTACCACAGAGCCGGACGTCCCGTCCCTGGTCCGCAAGGCCAGGCAGGACGAGGCCCTGGTGGTCGGCTGGGACGAACTGTCCGACACGACACAGCGGGTCATCGTCAGATGGCCCCGCCGGCATTCTTTCTACACCGAGGAGGGTAGGCACAGACCCCTCCTCTTCACGGAGAGCCTGCGCCAGGCCCTCGCACTGCTCACCCACGACGCACACAAGATCCCTCTCGGCCATCGGCTGGGCTGGGAGCACATCCGCTCCTGGGTCAACCCGGCCTCCTTAGGAGGCGGCGCGGAGTCCGAAAACGTCACCTTGCTGATCACGCACCCGGTCGTCCGGCGCCGCCGGATGGGCTCGGTCCACCTCACCTCGCGGATCGAGGCGCTGCGCGAGGGGATGCACGTCGGGAGCGCCGAGGTGCACTACACGACGCACCCGCCGGTGGTGTACGACCGGCTGCGCGCCCGGTACGCCGACGCCCAGGCGGCCTTCGCCCGGGCGCTGCCGCTGACCGCGCCGGTCTCGCCGGCCGTGGTGGGCCGCAGCGACGCGCGGGACGTGGTCCTGACGCCCACCGGGACGGCCCTGGAGTGGCTGCTGCGGGTGGACGTGGAACACGGCGTGCTCTTCGACCACCCGCACGACCACGTGCCGGGGATGGTCCTGCTGGAGGCGGCGGCCCAGGCGGCCCAGGCCTCGGTGGCGCACCCGGTGGAGGCCGTGGAGTTCGACACGGAGTTCTACCGGTACGTGGAGTTCGACCTGCCGTGCACGGTCGCGGCCCAGCCGGGCCGCCCGGACCGCAACGGGCAGGTGCAGGTGCAGGTGACGGCCGCGCAGGACGGGCGGCCGGTGATGAGAGCGACGGTGACCACGGTGCCGCGCCGCGGCTGAGGACGCGGGGGCCCGCCACGGCGGTGGCGGGCCTCCCGGGGACGTGCGTGCCCGCGGGCCTCAGGCGACGTGCAGGCGGGGGGCGCCGGGGGCCGGGGGCGCCTGCGCGTAGCTGGGAAGCTTCAGGTTGGGCAGCTCGCCGGCCTGGATGCGGGTCAGCGCCTCCCGGAAGGCGGCGTCCATGTCCTCGGGGCTCTGGTACTTCGCGGCCAGCGGGTGCAGCCGGTAGCTGTTGCCGTTGCGGCCGCCGTTGCGCGGCCGGAGCACGATGTTGAGGCGGCACAGCGGGGCCATCAGGTTGCTCACGGCCTGGGGCGTGACGTTGTACTCGGCGGCCATGTCCTTCTGCCGGACCGGCAGCTGGCCGCCGAACTCGCTGCGGGAGACGAGGTACTGGAGGAACTTCACCGCGCTCCCCGACAGCGGCAGGGCCCAGATGCGTTCCGCGACGATCGGGGACATCACGTTGGCCATCGGCGTTCCTTCCTCGTGGCCGTAGCCGGCAGGAGCAGTATCACCCGGTCCGCTTCCTCGGGAGGACGGAACCGAAGTCGAGGTCCAGTTCGGGCTGGTGGGCCTCGCGCGGTCCGACCGTATAGGGGAACGCCTCCGGGTCGTGGTCGTGCGCGGTGGCGAACTCTGCCAGGACCTCGTGCTGGGCGGTGCTGTTGCCCTGGAACCACAGGCGGACGTTGATCCTGATCCGGCCGGGCCCCGCCTTCTCCACCCAGTTGTAGCCGCACAGGGCCTGCACGGCCCGGTTGACGGTGGAGCGGGTGATCTTCTTGCCGCCCTTCTGCACGGCGATTCGGTTCAGTCCGTCGGTGATCTCCTGCTGGGTGTAGGCCGTCAGGCCGGTGCCCGGCACCTGGCCGGCGGCCACGTACAGGAAGACGCACAGCTGCGACTTGGTGATGGAGTTGGCGACGGCGAGCTGGGCGAGCAGCTGGGTGAACCAGTTGCTGGAGAGGCTGTAGCCGGACTCGCCCGCCATGTCGTGGACGGCGCGCGGATCGGCCGCGTACTCGAGGTGGATGCCGGTGAGCCGGCGGCGGCCGTCGGGGTCGGTGGCGGCGGCCACCGTCTGCCCGAGTTGCCGGCCGAGGACGTCGAGGATGTCGCCGTACTCGGCGTCCGTGCCCACGGCCGTGGGGACGGATCGGGGCAGCCCAGCCTGTCGTCTCTGACGGGTGGGCAGATCAGCGGGCACATGGCCTCCTTGGTGTGCTGGCGATCACGACAGTAGCCGGAAAATCAACGTGTGCTTGCGTATTGGGCCCTGCGACGCGCCATGAACCGTGTCGGGGTGCCGTCAGGAGGCTGATCGAGGCGATCACGGGCTCCGCGCGCGGAAGCTCGATGTGCGCTTCACGCGACACAAGGAATCAAACCCCAGTTGACTTCTGTCGTTTTCAGGCACATGAAGTCCATGCTCGATGGATTTTTGACGCGTGAGCGAACAGGCCCCGGAAATCAAGTAGTTGTGGAGTTATCGGCGAGATGTGCTCTCTAGTGACACATCCGGAGGGTCCGGATGTGCTCTGGGGGACAACATGCGCCGGAAGAAACCGCAGGTCAGAGGCGGTTTTTCGCGGCGCGCCTCTTACTAAAGAGCGCACGGCGGGCGGGTGTCGCGGATCGGGAGGCGGAGCCCGAGCTTGTACCTGAACGAGGGATCCCGGCCGGCGCACATCCCGACGACCCGAGGTGACGCACGCCCGCCCCCGCCGGGCCGCGGGCGGGTGTGCCGGCGCGGTCTCCCGGCTCAGCCGTCGACGGCATGGGTTCCTGCTGTTCGCCGGTCCCTCGTGCCCAGGGAGGGCGCCCGCGCCCGACCGGTGCGGCGCCGACCGTCAGGGAGGCGCCGCAGGGCGCGAGGGGTGGGCGGGTCCAGGGCGCCGAGCGCCTGGCGGGGGGTCCGGGGGCGCGCAGCCCCCGGCGACGGCCGGTCCAGCGCGGCCAGGCGCTGGCGGGGTCCAGGGGCGGCGCCCCTGGGACGTACGGTCCGCGGCCGGGTACCCGCCAGAACGCGGGGCGGAGCGGGGGCGAGTGCTGGTTGGGCGTTAACGCCGTTAACGGTCGGGCCGGTGGGGGAGTGCTCCCCGGGGTGGCCGGGCTGGGCGTTAACGGCGTTAACGGTCCGGGAGCGTTAACGCCGTTAACGGTCCCAGGGGCCGGGGCGGGTCAGAAGTCGAAGAGGACGTAGTCGATGTCGGAGAACTCGACGGTCAGGCCGGCGGCGCGGGTGCCGTGGTCCTTGAAGTAGAGCTCCTGGAGGCCTTCGGCTGCGATGCGGCGCAGGGTGCTCTCGGGGGCACCCTGCTCCTGGGCGGCGAAGAGCCGGCCCGCGTACTCGGGGGGCAGGTGCTGGGTGATGCGGCGCATCCGGCCGTCGTCGCTGGTGCCCGGGGCGGCGGTGAAGCCGAACCGGGCCCGGGTCTCGATGACCACCCCGGTCTGCCGGGCGGCCCGGTCCCGGGCCCGCTTGCGCACCAGCGGCTGCCAGCGGCGGCGTACCTCGTCCTCGAGGCGGCCGGCCAGTTCGGGGCGGGGGCTGCGGATCTGGTCCTTCACGTACCGCTCGACGGTGCGCTGGGAGATGCCCAGCAGGGCGGCCGTGGCCCGGGTGGAGCGCAGCTGCTTGACCAGGAAGCGCATCCGGGCGCCCGCGGTCTTGGGGGCGGGGCGGGTGAAGTGCTGCTCGTCGGCGCGGGCGAGGCCGTCGCTGATCTCTGACATGGGCGGGGCTCTTACTCTCCGTCGGCGGCCGCGTCGTGGCCCTTGATGTGGCGGGCGGGGTTCTGTCCCTCGTCGAGCATCTGCACGGCCCACAGGAGGGGCTGGGTGCCCTCGTGCTTGACCATGCCGGGGCTGACGCCGAGCCGGAAGCCGCCGGGCAGCGGCTTGCCCTCGGGGGTACGGGGGAGGAAGTCGAGCGGGCCGGGGCCGTCGGACAGGTACACCGCGCAGTCGGAGAGGACGGCGATCGGGTACCGGCCGGTGCCGGCCAGCTTGAGCATCTTGCGGTGCATGTTGACCCGGGCGGTGGCGATCACGGCGGCGCGGATGTCGGGGCGCCAGGTGGGGCGCTCCAGGGCGGGCCAGCGGTCGCCGTGCCGGTAGCCGAGGCCCTGGGGGCGCTCGCGGAGCTTGCCGATGCCGCCCTTGACGGTGGCCTTGACGGCGGAGAGCACGGCGGCCAGCGGGGCGTCCTGGGCCTTGTGGTCGGCCATGGCGGCGAGGAACTGCTCCTCGGTGAGGTCCTTGGTGACGCCGAGGTCGGCCATGGTGGCGAGGTAGGCGTCCCGCAGCCGGGCGTACCAGGGGTCCAGGTAGGCGGCCGGGTCGCTGCGCAGGTACGCCTCCAGGGGCTGGACCCGGTGGCCCAGCTCGGCCGCGTACGCCAGCGTCGGCGTGGCGTACCAGGCCGGGCCCTGGGGACGGGCCCCGTGCGGGGTGAAGGGGCTGGGCAGCCGGGGGTCCAGCTCGATGCCGGACAGGTCGGCCAGCCAGCAGCCGGGCTGCTTGGGGTCGAAGGCCGGGGAGGTGGTGTGGGTGGCGGGGCCCAGGCCGATGGTCAGCCGGTTGGCGGCGGCGGCGAAGGCCATGTTGACGTCGATGCCGACGGCGTGGCTGCGGGCGCACTCCTCGTCGGTGAGGAGCTCGGGGTCCCGGATCCAGTCGTACGCCTCCTCGTCCAGCACCTCGTCGGGGGTGCGCTGGTGGGCGCGCGGGTACCGGGCCGTGACGACCGGGTGCTCGTCGGGGGCCTCCGGGGGAGCGGGGTCGACGGGGACGGTCAGGGAGCCGGGGACCGGGGCGGAGACCCAGCTGCTGGTGCCGTCGGGGTTGTCCTGGCGCAGCGCGCGGGTGGGCGGGCGCAGCGAGGTCATCAGCTCGAGCCCGGAGACCGCGGTGGAGCCGCGGGGGGTCAGGACCCGGGCCGCGTACGTGCCGAGGACCCGGGCGATCTCGGGGGCGGGCAGGGTGGCGGTGTCGCCCCAGGCGCGGGCGTCCAGGGCGCCCCAGGGGAGCACCGCGAGCTGGACGCAGGCCCGTCCGGGGGCGCCGGGGGCCATCGGACGGTAGATCCGGGGCCAGGGGCCGAAGCCACGGCGGGTGAGCTTCCAGCCGGCCTTGGTGAGGGCCTTGACGACGGGGTGGGTGTCGGCCAGGCGCAGGGACCGGCGGTCCTCGAGCTGCGGGGGGAGGCCGAAGCGGGCCACGGCCTCTGCGGTGAGGACGAGGAGGGGGTCGGCGTCCTTGCCGTTCTTGTGGAGCCGGGGTGCGCCGAGGGCTTCTGCGAGGGCCCAGTCGAGGAGGGCGGGGAGGGTTTTGGCCGGGCAGTCGAGGAGGAGGCCGGCGGGGGCGTGGGCGGTTTTGGTGCCGTCCAGGACCACTAGGGGGGTGGGGGGGGTGGCTTGGCCGTGCCCTTGGCTTTGCCCTTGGGCTTGGGCTTGGTCGGCCGGGGCCGGGGCCGGGGCGTTAACGGCGTTAACGGTCGGCGGCGTTTGCGGTGGCGCCGGCGCCGGCGTGGGCTCGGCGGCGTTAACGGCGTTAACGGTCGTGGGGGGGCCGCTGCGCGGAGCTGGATCCCCTCCCCGCCCCTTCCCGAAACCGGGTGCTGCCGCCCCGGACCCCGCCCCGGCGCTCCGCGCCGGGCTTTCGGGGCTCCGCCCCGGACCCCGCGCCTCGAACGCCGGCGGGGCTGGAGTTGCCTCCGGGGTCGGCTCGGCGGGCGGAGCGTTAACGGCGTTAACGGGGTGGAGGGCGGTGAGGCCTTCCAGGAGGCGGGCGTAGGCGGCTCGTTTGGGGGGGCGGGGGTCGGTGCGGCCGGTTTCCCAGGAGGTGACGGTCTCGCGGCGGACGGACAGGGCCTTGGCGATCTGGTCCTGGCTGAGCCCGGCGGCCTCGCGCAGGCGCTTGCGCTCGTCGGGGTGGGGGAGGGCGTCCTGGGCGGCGGCCTCCGCCAGGAGGGCGTCCACGGCCGCGAAGAGCTGTTCCTGTTCGTGCACGTCCGTCACCCTAGTCCCGATCGCACGTGTGATCGCACTCGAAACACACAGGGTCGCGGCGGGGACCGTTAACGGCGTTAACGGTCCCCGTGCCGGATCAGCCCGCGGATCAGCCCAGCCGGGCCACCAGGAGCTCGGCCAGGGCGGCCAGCTCGTCGGGGGAGAGCTCCCGGGCGAGGGCGTCCGCGAGCTCGTCGGGGGTCCCGGCCGGGAGGGTGAGCCTGCGGGGCGCGGGCGTCCGGTCCGTCGGAGCGTTAACGCCGTTAATGGTCGGGGCTTCCGCCGCCGGAGCGTTAACGCCGTTAACGGTCGAGGGTTCTGCCCTCGGAGCGTTGGCGGTCTGGGGCGCGGGGGGCGCCGCCGGGGCGTCGGCGTTAACGGCGTTAACGGTCGGGGGCTCGGGGGCGGGGTCCGGCGTCGGGGCGTTAACGGCGTTAACGGTGTCGGCCGGGGGGCGGGTGCGCTGGCGGGGCGGCTGGGTGGCGGTGACCGCTTCCTCGGCCGCGGCCTCCTGGGCCTCCTGGGGGAGGCGGCCGATCCGGCGGGCCGGCTCGACCTTCAGCTCGCCCGACTCGACCTTCTCCTGGAGCGGGGCGGTCAGGTTGAGCAGGGCCAGCCGCTGGGAGACCCAGGCGGGGGTCTTGCCCAGCCGCTTGGCGACCTTGGCCTGGGAGCCGTGCGCGTCCACGAGCTCCTGGAGGGCGCGGGCCTGGTCCAGCGGGGCCACATCAGCCCGGTGGATGTTGGCGATCAGCGCGGACTCGAGGATGTCGGCCGCGCTCGCGGACAGCGCGTCGTTGACGTGGATGTGCATCGTGGTGAGCCCGGCGAGGCGGGCCGCGGCCAGCCGGCGGTTGCCGTCGATCACCACGTACGGGGCGCGCCCGAGGCCGTCGTTCTGTCCGGGGTGGGCCTCCATGAAGGCCATCCGGGTGGCGACCGCCAGCGGCTGGAGCTGGCCCCGGACCTTCAGCGACTCGGCGAGCTCCTCGAGCTCGGTCAGCTCCTCGCGGAGGTTGAAGGGGTTGTGGGTGAGGGCTTCGATGGGGACCTCGGAGGGCGGGGTGATGCCCGAGGTGGGTGCCCCGGTGGCCTCGGCGATGGCGGCCCGGCGGGAGCTGACGGTCACCGGCTGCGCGCGGGCGAAGGAGGCCGAGACACCGAGCTTGTCTGCCTTGCTCATGAGATCTCCCTGGCGAGGGCGCGGAGCACGACGGCCTGGTCGCCCTTGGGTGCGTAGACGAAGAGGGGCTGCTTCATGCGGACCGCCTCGCGCTGTTCCTTGAGGTCGGGGACGACCGCGACCACCCGCGGATCCTTTATGTCCATCCAGGCCTGGAGGGAGGAGGTGGCGATGAAGCCGCGCCGGCCGTCGTAGAGGTTGACCACCAGCCCGAGGTAGTCGATGTCCAGGCTGAGGTCGTCGCGCAGGTCGTTGATCTGGGAGGTGAGGAGGTCGTAGGCGTCGGCGGAGGAGTCCTCCGCCTGGACCACGATGAGCGCGCCGGAGGCACCGGGCTCCTCGGCGGGGCGGCGGCGGCCGTAGTAGATGGCCGCGTCCATGCTGAGCCCGAGGCTGGGCGGGCAGTCGACGAGGATGACGTCGTACTCCGACTCCAGCGGGGCGAGGGCCCGTTCGAGGGCGGCCTCGCGGGCCCGGACCGTGGAGAGCCGGACGTCCAGCAGGAACGCGTCGGTGCAGGAGGGCAGCAGGTGCAGGCGGTCCCCGAAGCGCGGGTCGGGGATGGGGACCACGATGTCCTGGAGCGGGCCCTTGCCCTCGCCCGCCATGTGGCAGGTGAGGCTGTCCCCGCCGATGGGCATGGGCTGCTGGCCGAGCTGCTTGGTGAGGTGGCCCTGGGGGTCGAAGTCCACGAGCAGGACCCGCAGTCCGAGGCCGGGCAGGTTCTCCCGGTCGACGGCCGGGTCGTCCTCGGTGAGGAGGGCCAGCTGCCGGGCGATCCTGACCGGGTGCAGGGCGTTGGGGTCCTCGGCCAGGGCCTCGGCGGTGCCCGCGGTGATGGCGGTCTTGCCGACGCCGCCCTTCTGGTTGCAGACGACGATGCGGCGGACGACGGCGGGTCGCTGGACGGTGGGGGCCGGGTTCTTCTCCAGCCACAACTGGACGGACTGGGCGAGCCCCTGGATGAGGGAAACGCCGCGGTCCTTGGCGGTGGCCCGGAAGGAGTCCCACTGGCCGGCGGGCAGCCAGGTGGAGAAGGACTCGGCACCGGAGGTGTCGACGGGGGAGGGGGCCGAGGCCAGGGCGCTCCAGTCGGCGATGCCCTGGTGGACGGCGTCCTGGATGTCCACCCGCAGCTGCGCCGTGCGGATCTTCAACTCCTGGCGCAGCCACGGGGGGAGCTTCGAGACCACCTTGTCGCGGTCGGTGGGAGACGAGGGCGAAGTCATGGAAGGGACTTTACTAACGCCGGACGGGTGCTTGGGGCCAGGACACGCAATCTTGCTAACGGAATGCTTGATGTCCCGTCTCGGCGTGGCCCGATCAGCCCGCCGTCAGGAGAGCGGTCGCCTCGGCCAAGTCGGCCTGCGCGGGCCCGAAGGAGCCCGCCGCGACCAGGTACGTCGAGCGGTCCGTCAGGGCCCGCTCCAGGAGTGCCGGGGCGTCGGGCAGCCGCCGGGCCAGTGCCACGCCCTCCTCGAAGAGGGGCCCGAACCGCTCCTCGAACCGGTGGGGGTGGTCCCCGTGGCAGACGGCCAGCCGGACGGCGATCCGGCGGAGGAGGTCGAGCAGTTCGGGCACCCGCTCGCTCTCGCGCAGGCGCGCCGCCCGCGCTTCGAGCTCCGGCAGCTGCGCGACGAAGCCGGCCCGGGCCGCGTTGGACCACCGCAGTCCGGTCCCGAACGCCGGCATCGGGGCCCCGGGGGTCGCGGCGGGTTCGGCCGCCCGTCCCGACAGGACGAAGAGGGTCCGCCAGTACTCCAGGAGGCCGCCCCACGGCTTGGGTTCGCCGGTGGCCGCCAGCTCCGCCAGGACGTCCAGGGCCTCCTTGCGGGCGGCTGCGGCGCCGGTCCTGTCCGCGGCGGCCTCCCGCATGCGGGAGAAGTGCACCAACTGCCAGGCGAGCGGGGCCAAGGGGGCCTGCTGGACGGCCGCCTCCCGCCGGGTCGCGTCGAGGTGGTCGCGGAGGACCGCAGCCGCCTCCTCGTGCCGGCCGGCGCCCTCCAGGTTCGCCGCCCACCGCACCCGGGCCTCGAACGAGTCGTCCCGGGCCGCCTGCGCGTCGAGTTCCGCCGCCTCCTCGAAGCGCCCTTCCTCGGCCAGTGCGATCACCAAGGGCTCGTGGGCCCCGGCCGCGGCCAGTTCCTCGCACAGTGCCCGCGCCTCCGCCCTGCGGCCCAGGGCGAACAAGGAGTCCTGGTGGGCAGTCAGCGCCCCGCACAGTCGCTGGGCCCGGTCCCGCACCCCGGCGTCGAGCCGGCGGGCGGCCCGGACGGCCTCGGCCGCCAGCGCCACGTCCACGTGCGGGTCCCGGCTCTGGGCGCGCAGCCGGAGCAGCCCCTCGACGAGCTTGGGCCCGTAGGCCTTCGGGCTGACCTCGGCGAGCACCCGGTACGCGCCCACCAGCTCGGCCTGGCTCGGCAGGCCGGACCCCAGCAGCAGCACCCGGGCCCGCAGCACCGCGTCGTGATCGATCGTCATCGTTCCCCCTGTCTCCGAATGACGGACGAGGGAGATTCTGGGAGCCGGGGGACGCACCGGACAAGCCTCGCGAACTGTGCGTTCCGTCCTACGAAAAACGGCGCTGAGCTGCCATGATTGACATGCGTTCACCCTGGGGCCGGGGGACGCCGACCCGCCTGCTCCCCGTCCGGGTAGAGCGACCCCGCAACGCAAAGCCGGCCGGCACCCGCGGGGGACGTGGGATGCCGGCCGGCGTCTTGGGGGAGCGGGTCGCCGCTCCGGGTGCCGCCCGGTCTCCCGGGCCGCTTCGGTCGCTTCACTGCACTGACGGAACGGGTTCGCCGGATGTGACCGGTGGGAAGAAGTTTTTTCCCGCAGCGCGCGATCCCCGTGCCGGCGGGCCCCGGCAAGCGGGCGCAGCGTCTGAGGACCCAGCGACCCACGGGGCCGGTGGGGGTGCGCTGACCTGCGGGAAGCGGGCGGGCAGCGACCGAAGCGACTGAACCGGCCACTTTTCGTACTACGACTCCAGGCCAGCTACATGTGTGGTGCTGGATCGCTTGAGTCGCTGCCGGGGGTCTTCGGTCGCTCGGTCGCTGCCCCGCCGAGGGCCGTCCGGGGGGTCTTTGGGGGCTCGCCCGGGGGCAGCGACTGAAGAAAAGCGACTGAAGGGTTCTTGGGTAGCTGGCTGGGTTTTGGAGAAAGCCCAGGTCAGAGGTGGTGTCAGGGGTGATTAGCGACTGAAGCGACTGAAGGTTCGGGTATATGAAGGCCAACGCACGTGTGTGCGCGTGCGCCTGTGCGCGTCATATATTCAGTCGCTGAGTCGCTTGAGTCGCTATTTGGGTTACGGAAACCACCCTGACCTGCGGTTTTAAGCAGCTACTGTGAGAGCGACTCAACGGGCTTCGGTCGCTGGGGTCGGGTTGTTTCAGTCGCTGAGTCGCTGCGGGGACGATGTGGTTCTTGTGGCGCCAGGTGCTCTCTTCTGTCACTGACCTTCGCTAATGTATGTCCGTCGTTGAGTCGCTTGGGTCGCTGACGGGGGATGGGCATGGGTTCTGAGCTGCGGGAATCACGCAGCGACTCAGTGCCGCCCACGCCCGGAATGACCCATTCCGAGCCGGGGCGCGCCCTGGCGACCGCCCGCTGGTGTGCCAGCAAGGGCTGGCCCGTGCACCCGCTCGCGGCGGGGCGCAAGACCCCCGCCGGGAACTGCGAGGCCTGCCGGGCGCCCGGTCACACCTACAAGGACTGCGCCTGCCTGCGGGCCGGTCGCTGGTGCCACGGGTTCCACGCGGCCACCCTCGACTTCGCGCGCCTGGCCCAGTGGTGGGGGTCCCACCCCTCCCTCGGCGTCGGGATCTCCTGCGGGCCCGCCGGCCTGGTCGTGATCGACATCGACGCGCACGAGCAGCCGCTGCCCAGCCGGGACCGGCTCCTTCCGGGCATCCCGGTGGCCGACAGCGTCGACCTCACGGGGCTGGCCAACGGATTCCACACCATCGGCGTGCTGGCCGCTCTGCGGGGCGAGCAGAGCCCCGCGCACGACAGCGGGACCCTGCGGGTGCGCACGCCCTCCGGGGGCCTGCACGTCTGGTACCGGGCGCACCGCAGCCACCGCTGGCAGTGCTCCACCGGGTCCGGCACCGGTCGTGCGCTGGCCTGGCAGGTCGACGTACGTGCGCACGGCGGCTACATCGTCGCGCCGGGCACCGTCACCGACGCGGGCGTCTACGAGCCCGTGGGGGCCGTCCGGGAGCCCGCTCCGCTGCCCGCCTGGCTCGCCAGGGAGCTGGAGCGCACCGGGCACCTGCCGCCCGCGCACGTGCCCGCGCCCCGACCGGTCCCGCCGCGGGCCCAGCAGGCCGTGGTGGCCGCCGCCGGCGGCCGCGGCATCGTCGGAAGGACCCTGACCACGGTCCTGGCCGAGGTGGCGGCCTGCGCCGCCGTGCCCGAGGGGGCGGCCTTCTCGGAGAAGCTCAACCGCGCCGCCTACACCGCGGGCGGGCTGGTCGCCGCGGGGCTGCTCAGCGCCGACGCGGCCGAGCGGGCGCTGCGGGACGCGGCCGAGCACGCCCGGCCGGGACAGGAGCGCCGGTGCGGCGCCATCATCCGCAGCGGCCTGAGTGCGGGCTCGCACCGTCCGCTGACCCCGGGGGGCCGGCTGTGAGCGCGGAGCGGGACCGCAGCCTCGTCGAGGACGAGGCGCTGATCGGGTTCGACGCCCAGGCCGTCGCGGCGCAGATCCTGGCCCAGGCGGCCACGGTGCCGCCCCAGGGCGTCCAGGGCGCCCCCGCCGAGGCGCCGCTACCGGGCCACCCGCCGGTCGCGGAGGTCACCGCGGACGGGCTGCTGCCCGACACCCTCACCGACCGCGGCAACGCCAAGCTGTTCGTGAAGCTGTACTCCAACGACTACCGGCACGTGCCCGGGCTCGGCTGGTACCGCTGGGACAGCACCCGCTGGCAGATCGACGAGGACGACACCGTCCTGTGGGCCGCGGGGGACCTGGCCGAGTCGATCGCCACCACCGACCCGCGCGGGATGCACACGCCCGCCGCACTCCAGCAGCACCGCCGCCGGGCCCTGAGCACCAGCGGCATCAACGCCATGCTCATCCAGGCCAAGTCGGCCCCCGGCATGGTGCTCAACGCGGCCCGGCTGGACGCCGACCCGTACGCGCTGTGCACCCCGGCCGGCATCGTCGACCTGCGCTCGGGCAGCATCCGGCCGCCGGAGCCGACCAAGGACTTCCACTCCCGGTCGACCACGGCCGCGCCCCAGCCGATGCCGACGCCGCGCTGGAACCGCTTCCTGACCGACACCTTCGGGGAGGGCGTCGAGGGCGCCGAGATGATCGGCTTCCTCCAGCTGCTGCTGGGCTACTCCGTGACCGGTGACGTCGGCGCGCAGGTGATGCCGTTCCTGTTCGGCTCCGGCAAGAACGGCAAGTCCGTCCTGCTGGACGTCCTGATCAAGCTGCTGGGCGACTACGCCGACGCCGCGCCGCCCGGGTTCCTGATGGCCCGGCCCTACGAGGGGCACCCGACCGACCTGGCCGAGCTGCACGGCCGCCGGGTCATCGTGTGCAGCGAGGTCAAGCCGGGGGACCGGTTCGACGAGGCGCGGGTCAAGCTGCTCACCGGTGGCGACCGGATCAAGGCCCGGCGGATGCGGCAGGACTTCTTCAGCTTCGAACCGACCCACAAGCTGTGGCTGCTGGGCAACCACCGGCCCGAGGTGGGCACCGGCGGCTTCGCCTTCTGGCGGCGCATGCGGCTGATCCCGTTCGAGCGGGTGGTCTCCGACGACCGCAAGATCGACAACCTGGCGGACATCCTGGTGACCGAGGAGGGCCCGGGCATCCTCAACTGGCTGATCCAGGGCGCCCGCCGCTACCTGGGCGGCGACAAGGACCTCACCGGGCCCGAGCGGGTGCGCATCGCGACCACCGCGTACGCCGAGACCGAGGACCACACCGGGCGTTTCATCGGGGAGACCTGCCGGCTGGAGCCCGATCTGCGGGCCGAGCAGGCACAGCTCTACGCTGCCTACCGCACCTGGTGCCAGAATGAAGGCGCCCCGGCGATTTCCTCCCGGGCCTTCGCGGCACGTGTCCGCGAGGTGGTGGGCATGGCGTCTCCCAAGGAGATGATCCTGTCCAACCAGCGCAAGTACTACCCGGGCATCGGCCTGCTCGCGCACGAGGAGACAGCATGAGCGCCCTCATCGGCGAGGACGAGATCGTTCACGAGATCGACCTCGTCTGGCTCGAGGACATCAGCCGGCTCGACTACGTCCGCCAGAGCCTGGACCGGCTGCCGACGCGGCGGGGCAAGCCCGCGTACCACCGCGACGGCCGGATGGTCGGGTACGCGCAGCTGGGGCCGGGGGCCAAGCCCTCGCGCTCCTCGGGGACCTTCCGGCGGCGGGTCTTCTGGCTGCTGCCGCACGACCGGGACAGCGAGCCGGACGGCCTGTACGCCTCGGGCGCCCCGGCCGAGGCCGTGGACGCGCGCACGCTGGCGCCGGGCAGCAAGGGCCGCAAGACCGAGCGCTCCGAGGGCGGGCCGATGTCCTCCGCCGTGGGCGAGCTGCTGCCGTAGCGGGACCTTCCCCGGGCTGTAGCGCGCTGTGCGCGATGCGTAAGCGGCATCCGCAGTCGCTTCGGTCGCTGTCGACGCAAGGAGCCCCCTGCGGCCCCCAGAGGCTTCTCTGGGGGCCGCAGGGGGCTCCTCGGTCGTTCTGGTCCCGGAGGGGCTGCTGGAGCCTCAGGGGGCCGTGTGGGGCTTCGGAAGCCCGAAGGGCCCGGAGCGCCCCTCAGCGCCCCGGGCCCCGTGACCGGATGCCGCCCCCCGCCGGGACGGCACCCGCGGGTGGTCAGCTGATCTTGTAGGTCGCCATCATGCCCATGGCCGAGTGGTCGAGCAGGTGGCAGTGGTACAGGTACGTGCCCTTGTACGTGTCGAAGGTCGCCTGGACCTTGACCTCGTCGCCGGGCATCAGCCACACGGTGTCCTTGAGGCCGGCCTCGGCGGGGCCCGGGGCCTGGCCGTTGCGGGACAGGATCCGGAACTGCACCAGGTGCATGTGGAAGTTGTGCGGCAGGAAGGTGTTGACGTTCTTGATCGTCCACACCTCGCTCGCCCCGTACTTCACGGACTGGTCGATGCGGTTGGGGTCGTAGACCTTGTTGTCGATGTAGGCCGGGGCGTCCGGGGCGCCCGACTCGTCCATCCGCATCTCGATCGTGCGCTGCGCGGTGGGCGTCGGCAGGGCGGGCAGGGTGCGCAGGGTGGCCGGGACCGAGCTGCTGTCCGAGGCGGTGCGCACGATGTCGAAGCGGAGCACCTGGCCCAGGGTGTCGGCGGTGCCGCCGCCCAGGTTGGTGTTCTCCAGGACGACCGAGCTGCCGACCGGGTAGCGCGAGAAGTCGATGACGATGTCCGCGCGCTCGCCGGGGGAGAGCGGGATGGAGTTCGTCGGGAAGGGCTTGGTCAGCAGGCCGCCGTCCGAGCCGATCTGGATGATCTCGCTGTGGTCCGCCAGCTGGAGGGTGAAGGACCGCAGGTTCGAGGAGTCCACGATGCGGAAGCGGTACTTGCGGGCGGCGACCTGGAAGTACGGGTACGCCTTGCCGTTGGCCAGGACGGTCTGGCGGCCGCGGAAGTCGTTCATCTTGTAGACCAGCTGGCCGGCGTCGTCGAAGGCGGCGTCGCGTATCTGGATCGGTATGTCGTACTGGCCCGACGGGAGCGGCAGGGCCTGCTCGACCTCGTCGGTCAGCAGGTAGGTGCCGGTCAGGCCGCGGTAGACGTGCTCCGACTCGACGTGGTGGGCGTGGTCGTGGAACCACAGCGAGGCGTGCGACTGCTTGTTCGGGTAGTCGTAGAACCGGAAGTCGCTCGGGGCGATGGTGTCCATCGGGCCGCCGTCGTTCTCCGGGGTGACCGAGCCGCCGTGCAGGTGCACCGAGGTGGGGTCGTCCAGCCCGTTGAACTGCAGGACCTGGACGGCGCGGTTCTGCTTGGCGCGGATGACCGGGCCCGGGAACTGGCCGTTGTAGGTCAGGACGTCCGTCTGGATGCCCGGGATGATCTCCTTCTTCGCCTTGCGCATCGTCATCACGTACCGGTCCACCCCGTCGAAGGTGGAGTACGGGGTCAGGGTCGGCGGCACCGGCATGGCGAGCTTGAACTTCTCGATCGCGATCGCGTTGGCGCTCACGGCGTCGGCGACCGGGACGTCGGCCGGGGCCTTGCCGTCGGGGCGGTCCAGCATCGGCTTCAGCGCGACGCCGGTGAAGGCAACGGTGCCGGCCGTCACGGCGGCGGCGCTGAGAACGGTACGTCGGGTGGGCATGGCCGTCTCCCTCGGAGGTGGGCGGGGAGCCCTGCCGATCGGTGACGGCGGGCAGGCCGTACTAGAGCAGACCCACCTAGAGCGGCGGTCCAAGGTCGGACGCGGTCTCGTCCAGGCGCCGGATTGGCGGGAACCGGCAGGCCGGATCAGCCCACGTGATCATGGCAAAAAACGGGTGTCCCGGTATGTTTCCCGGGCATGCCGAAACCGCCCCGAGCGGAACGCAAGAGGAGTGCGGTGCGCCGGGGACCGGTCAGGCCGGCAGGCCCGCAGAGGCCGCCTCGGCGGACTCGGCGGACTCGGCGAGCTCCGCGGAGCGCTGCGCGGACTCGGCGTACACCCGGGCCCCGCGGTCCTCGGCGAGGTCGACGGAGGTGAGTACCGAGGAGAGCACGACGCTGGGCAGCAGGTGGCGCAGCAGGGCGTTGGCCCGCTCGACCAGGTCGCGGTAGTCGCTCAGCGCCTGGGACATGGCCTGGATGCCGGCGTAGGAGCCGACGACGATGTCGGCGGTCTCGGCGGCGTTGACGTGGGGCAGCAGCTCGCCCTGGGCCTGGGCCTTCTCCAGGCGCTCGCGCACCATGTCGCCCCAGCTGGTGAAGGGGCCGCTGCGGTCCAGGCCCTGGGCCTGGTGGTCCATGGTCAGGCGGACGCCGGCGCGGACCATGGGGTCGGTCTGCAGGCGGTAGGTGTGGAGCAGGACGATGTCCACGATCTCCTGGACCTTGGAGGCGCGCTCGGGGATGACCAGGTTCTGGTTCTGCGCGGCGAGCACGCCCTGGGCGAGGTCGTCCTTCGACTGGAAGTGGAAGTACAGCGCGCCCTTGGTGACGCCGGCGGTCGAAAGGATCTCCGAGATCGTCGCCGTCTGGTAGCCGCGCTCCTCGAAGACCTTGGCCGCGGCCAGCAGGATGGCGCGGCGGGTTCGGATGGCTCGCTCCTGCTCGGCCATGATGCCCTCCACTTGGTCGACGAACCCCGGAAAGGCTCCGTGCGCATCTCATAGACAAACCGTCTAGTTCGTATCTTACAGCGGGTGACCGTCCAGCCAAGACGTTGAAGCCTGGAAAGGCGGATATCCGCTGATCGGAAAGTGCCCTCCGGGCCGTCCCGGTGGCCGGAAAGCCGCGCAGACGCAGGAACGGCCCGGCCGCACGGGCGCCGGGCCGTTCCTCTGGAGCGGGGTCCGCCTCACTCGCCGCCGGCGGCCGCGGTGACCGTGGAGCTGAAGACGAGGGCGCCGTCCTGATGCCCCGTCACCTCCACCGCGGCGGCGGCGCCCGGGGTGGCCGGATAGAGCCGGTGCGCCTCGATGACGCAGGGCACGTCCAGCTCGGCGTAGCGGGTGAAGCGGTTGTCGAAGGAGAGCGGCAGGAAGGTGCTGCGGCCCAGGGCCGCGGCGGCCGCCTGGCGGGCGGCTTCCAGCAGGACCATGCCCGGGACGTGGTCGACCGGGTGGTCGAAGAGGACCGGGTGGCGGGTGTCCACGCGCAGCCGCCAGCGGCCGGGGCGGCCGTCGGGCGAGAGCACCACGTCCACCGGAGAGGTCCGGCCGACGCTCTGGGGCGCCGCCGGGGCGGTCAGCGGCAGGGCGCGCACCTCGCCGCTGAGGGCCCGGTCGGGGCGGACCCGGCGGTAGACCGCCGGACCGGCGCAGGTGTACGAGAGGCCGCCGGTGGCGACTTCGTGGCCCTCGCGCAGCACCCGGGCCTCGTAGCGCAGACCGGTCAGTACGCCGCCCCGGCGCTTGACCTCGGTACAGGTGATCTCGAGGTGGAGCGAGGCCGGCGTCTGGCGGATCCGGAGCTGATCCGGACGGACCGTCAGGGCGAGGTCCCACAACAGGAAGTGATGGTCGAACGGCACTCCGAACTCGGCATGGGCCAAAAGAGAACCGACCTGCCGGATTGTTTCCGCGGCCATCAACGGATCGTGATACTCGCCGTCGATCGGAGTGAAGAAGCTGTGGCTGCGGGGCCATTGGGCGGCGACGGTGAAGTGGGTGTCGTCCACCCGCTGCCAGTCGGTCAGCAGGACCTCGGCCACCGCGGCCCGGTGGACCAGCTCCTTGGCGACCGTGGAGGTCCGGGTGAGGGGGCGGGCCGCCGCCCGGCGCGGGGCCGGGGCGGTACCACCCCCGCACGCCGCTCTCTCCCGCTCGAGGCCGATGGGCACGTGCTCAAGACGAAATGCACTCGCAGTCATTGCTCCCCCTGGGCGTTGCTGACGAGATCTGGTGCAGAACGGACGGTCGGGGCGTCCGGAATCGAAAAGATACATACCAACCGGTTTAAGCTCTAGGGGAACCCAATCCTCCGGTAGGGGACATATCTGGAATTTTGGATTCCGGGAACGGGCCCGCCGGAACCGGTGGTTCGCCTTCCTGGGCGCCCCCGCCGGCGCCGGCGTCAGTGGCTCCCTCGTACGCCCATGCGGATCTCAAGTGATACCGAAGCCGACCTATAGGCGGGTGGCAGACGGTTGCCCAAGGCCTGAGGAGGGTGCATGAGCGATTCGGACACCGGAGTGCTCGAGCTCAAGATCGAGCGTGGGTCGGCCAGCGACGAGGAGCTGGCCGCGGTCA
Source organism: Streptomyces sp. NPDC089919 (assembly GCF_040684615.1). Classification (NCBI taxonomy): domain Bacteria; kingdom Bacillati; phylum Actinomycetota; class Actinomycetes; order Kitasatosporales; family Streptomycetaceae; genus Streptomyces; species Streptomyces sp. NPDC089919. The sequence continues at coordinate 93,170 of NZ_JBFBGK010000012.1, read as the reverse complement.
CCCTCGTGCTGTGCTCGGTGATCGCCGGGCGGGACGCCGAGGAGGGCGACGAGGGGTCGCCCGAGACGCCGCTGTGGCAACCGGAGAAGAGCAGCTTGGGCTACCGCTCTCCGTACAGCTGGCGGTAATACCCCCAACAGGCTTTTGACCATGGCTGATTCGTGTGTGCGCCGCGCCTCCCGTCTCTACAAACCGTCACGGCGGTTTGTTACGGTGAAGCCAACGTTCGGGCCACACCTATGAGGGAGGGACGCGTCGTGACTGTTGTGGATGACATTCCCCGGGCCTCTGCGGAGGCGGCGGACGCGCACGGGCGTGTGGCCGAACTCCACGCGGTCCGGGCGCAGGCCGTCAGCGGCCCGAGCGAGAAGGCGACCCAGGCGCAGCACGCCAAGGGCAAGCTGACCGCTCGCGAGCGCATCGACCTGCTGCTGGACCCCGGGACGTTCCAGGAGGTCGAGCAGCTGCGCCGGCACCGGGCGACCGGCTTCGGCCTCGAGAACAAGAAGCCCTACACCGACGGTGTGATCACGGGGTGGGGCACGGTCGAGGGCCGGACGGTCTTCGTCTACGCGCACGACTTCCGGATCTTCGGCGGCGCGCTGGGCGAGGCCCACGCGACGAAGATCCACAAGATCATGGACATGGCCATCGCGGCCGGTGCTCCGCTGGTGTCGCTGAACGACGGCGCCGGTGCCCGTATCCAGGAGGGCGTCTCGGCGCTCGCGGGGTACGGCGGCATCTTCCAGCGCAACACGAGGGCTTCGGGTGTGATCCCGCAGATCTCGGTGATGCTGGGTCCGTGTGCCGGCGGCGCCGCGTACAGCCCCGCGCTGACGGACTTCATCTTCATGGTGCGGGACACCTCGCAGATGTTCATCACCGGTCCGGACGTGGTCCGGGCGGTGACGGGTGAGGAGATCTCGCAGAACGGCCTCGGCGGCGCGGACGTGCACGCCGGCACCTCGGGCGTGGCGCACTTCGCGTACGACGACGAGGAGACCTGCCTCGCCGAGGTCCGCTACCTGCTGTCGATGCTGCCGCAGAACAACCGGGAGTACCCGCCCTGCGAGCCGTGCACCGACCCGCAGACGCGGCGCTCGGAGGTCCTGCTCGACCTGGTCCCGGCCGACGGCAACCGCCCGTACGACATGGTGAAGGTCATCGAGGAGCTCGTCGACGACGGCGAGTACCTGGAGGTCCACGAGCGCTGGGCGCGCAACATCATCTGCGCCCTGGCCCGGCTCAACGGCCAGGTGGTAGGCATCGTCGCCAACCAGCCGCTGGCGATGGCCGGCGTCCTGGACATCGAGGCGTCGGAGAAGGCCGCGCGGTTCGTGCAGATGTGCGACGCCTTCAACATCCCGATCATCACGCTGCTGGACGTGCCGGGCTTCCTGCCGGGTGTGGACCAGGAGCACGGCGGGATCATCCGGCACGGCGCGAAGCTGCTCTACGCCTACTGCAACGCGACCGTGCCGCGGATCTCGCTGATCCTGCGCAAGGCCTACGGCGGCGCCTACATCGTCATGGACTCGCAGTCCATCGGTGCGGACCTCACCTACGCCTGGCCCACCAACGAGATCGCCGTCATGGGCGCCGAGGGCGCCGCCAACGTCATCTTCCGGCGCCAGATCGCCGAGGCCGACGACCCCGAGGTCATGCGGGCGCGCATGGTCAAGGAGTACAAGGCCGAGCTGATGCACCCGTACTACGCGGCCGAGCGCGGTCTGGTCGACGACGTCATCGACCCCGCCGAGACCCGCGAGGTGCTGATCCGCTCCCTCACGATGCTCCGCAGCAAGCACGCCGACGTCCCGTCCCGCAAGCACGGCAACCCACCGCAGTAGACGGAGCGCTGATGGCCAGGCAGGAACGTGCGGTGCGGACCCGGGAAACCCTGATCAGATCCGCGGCCGAGATCTTCGACCGCGAAGGGTTCACGGTCGCGTCGCTCACCACGATCAGCACACAGGCCGGGGTGAGCAACGGCGCACTGCACTTCCACTTCGCCAGCAAGGCGGCCCTGGCCGATGCCGTGGAGGAGGCCGCGCTCCTGCGGCTGCGGATCCTGACCGACCGGCCGTCGGCGGACGGCCCGGGCCGGCTCCAGCACCTCGTCGACGCCACCCACGGGCTGGCCCGCGGGCTGCGCGAGGACGTGGTGCTGCGGGCCGGCTTCGACCTCAGCGGGGAGCCGGCCCGGCCGCCGCGCACCGACCTGCGGGCGCACTGGCGGGGCTGGGTCGCGGCCCTGCTGGAGAAGGCCTGCCAGGAGCGGGAGCTGGCACCCGGCGTGGCCCCTGAGGGGGCGGTGACCGCGGTGGTGGCCGCGACGGTCGGTTTCGAGGTGCTGGGCAACCGGGACGCCTCCTGGCTGGCCGCCGGCACCGTGGAGGCCTTCTGGCGGCTGATGCTGCCGATGCTGGCCGCGGAGCAGCTGCTGCCCCGGCTGGAAGCGGAAGGCACTGCACTATTAAACGGTCCGATCGGTTTGTTAAACCCTTCCTGAGTACGTCAGGTTGGCCTTGCCGGTACGTTCTCCCGTACGGGCAACCGGAGTTGCCCCGGCCCCCGCCGCACCGCGGGGGCCGGGTTTTTTGTGTACGACCGGGATCGGGTTCAGGCCGTCTCAATCCGCCTCTTCCCTGGTCGGTGGCGTGTACAGAGCCTCTGCACAGCGCCTGGCCAGCGGAATCACGCTCGCTTGGGGGTCGCTCGACTGCAGCTGGGGATGGCCAAAAACAGCCCTAGGCTGCGCCTAGGAACCCCCTTGGTGTTGACAAACCGACTGTGCTGTTTTTTTATCAGGGGGTCCGGTTGTAGCCGCGCGCCGGACCCCGGCAGGTGAGAACGCAGGCCGGGAACCGGCCCTGTGGGCAACTTTTGGGGGAATCGTGGAGATCCAGACGCTGGGCGCACTGTCCGTGCGTGAGAACGGGGTGTCGATCGCCCCGACCGCACCCAAGCCAAGGCAGGTGCTGGCCCTCCTGGCACTCCACGCGGATCAGGTGGTCCCGGTGGCCATGCTGATCGAGGAGCTGTGGGGCTCCACCCCGCCGCGCAGTGCCCGCACCACCCTGCAGACGTACGTGCTCCAGCTCCGCGAGCTGATCGCCGAGGCGCTGACGCACGGCGAGAACGAGCGCTGCACCGCCAAGGACATCCTCGTGACCCTGCCGGGCGGCTACCGCCTGGAGACCCGTGGCGGCACCGTGGACTACCGGGAGTTCGAGCGCCGCGCCGGCGGCGGCTACCGGGCCATGGACGCCGAGGACTTCACCGGTGCGGCGCGCCGGCTGGCCGACGCCCTGTCCCTGTGGACCGGCCCCGCGCTCACCGACGTCCAGGCCGGCAGCCAGATCGAGATGGAGTGCAAGCGCCTCGAAGAGGCCCGGCTGTGCGCGCTGGACCAGCGCATCGAGGCCGACCTGCGGCTGGGCCGGCACCGCGAGCTGCTGTCCGAGCTCACCGTCCTGGTCAACCAGTACCGGATGCACGAGAGCCTGCACGGCCAGTTCATGCTCGCGCTGCACCGCTCCGGCCGCCGCGGCGAGGCGCTCAACGTCTACCAGCGGCTGCGCACCACGCTCGTCTCGGAGCTGGGCCTGGAGCCCTCGGCGGCGCTCAGCCGGCTCCAGCGCTCGATCCTGATGTCCCACCCGGAGACCGCGGTGCCGGCCGGGGCCGCCGCCGCGGGGGCCGCGCCCGGCACCCGGCTCGTCGCCCGGGCCAACTGACCCGGCCGGCCGGCCCCGTCCTGCCGTGCTCACCGCGGGGGCGGCGACGCCGACCGCACTCCCCGCACTCCCTGCACCGTCCGACCGCCCTCCCTCCCGTCACGGGAGGGAGGGCGTCGTGCTGTGCGGGCCGCCGGGTCCGGCCGGTGGGGGAGCGGCGGGGCGGGAAGCGGGAGCGGGTACGCGGTGCCGGGCCGGGTCACTGGCCCGCGGCGCGGCCCGTGGTCAGCCGGTCGAGGCGGTCGAGCAGCAGCTCGTGGTCGCGCTGCAACCGCTCCACGTGGTGGCGCAGCCGGGCGATCTCCTCGTGCAGCAGGTGCAGGCCCGCCTCGTCGGCGGCCTCGGCCGGGCCGGTCCGCGGCTCCCCGGCGGCCGGGCCCTCGGGGTGCGCCGGGCCGGCGTGCTCGCGCAGCGCCGCCAGGTCCGTTGCCGCGAAGGCGTCGTAGGGGCCGTGCGCGTCGTACCCGTCGTACGCCTCCGCCGGCAGCAGCAGGCCGCCGGCGGCGGTGCCGGACCGCCGGGGGACCGACAGCCAGTCGTCCCCGGCCCGCCAGGCGCCCTCCTGGGCCCAGGACGGGGTCCGGCCCAGGACCGGCAGCGGCCACATCAGATCCGACTGCCCGGTGCGGGCCGGGCCCGGCTCCTGGTGGTGCAGGATCGCCTCCATCCGGCCGCGGAGCACCGGACCGGGCTCCACGCCCAGGTCGTGCAGCAGCCGCCGGCGGGCCCGGTCGTAGACGCCGAGCGCCTCGGCCTGGCGGCCGCACCGGTACAGCGCCGTCATGAGCAGCTCGTAGAAGCGCTCGCGCAGCGGGTGACGGGTGGTCAGCTCCTCGAGCTCGCCGGTGATCTCGCCCGCCCGGCCGGCCCGCAGGCAGGCGTCGTACAGGGTCTCCAGGGCGACCAGCCGGCTCTCCTCCAGCAGCGAGGCCTCGGCCGAGCAGATCGTGCCGCGCTCGGAACCCTCCAGGGCGGGCCCCCGCCACAGGGCCAGGGCCTCGCGCAACACGTCGGCGGCGCGGCCCGGTTCGTCAGCGGCCAGGGTGTGGCCCTCGGCGGTCAGCCGCCGGAAGCGCTGGGCGTCGGTACCCGCCCGGCCCAGCCGCAGGACGTAGCCCAGCGGCCGGGTCACCAGCCATTCGTGGTGGGCCTCGCCGGAGCCGGGGGCCTGGACGGGCAGCAGCCGGCGCAGTCGCGCGACATGGGCCTGCAGGGCGTTGGCGGCGTTGGCGGGCGGGTGCTCGCTCCAGAGTTCGTCGACGAGCCGGTCCGCGGACACCACTTGGCCGGCCTTGACGACCAGGGCGCCCAGCAGGGCGCGCTGCTTGGCGCCCGTCGGGACGATCCGCACATCGGTGCGTTCGTCGTAGATCTGGACGGGCCCCAGGATCCGAAACTCCATCTCATCCTCGCACGGGGCATTCGACGAGTCTGCGGCCGGAGCTCCGTACTCGGCTTTCCCCCCGAAATCGCCGCAGTCTTTCCTCCCGTATTCGGACACTACTCGCAAGGACGGGCAGAGCGGGAGATTCCCCAGCGGTTCGCAGGTATTCGTGGAGAATTTCTCGAGTTTCGCCGGTGCGGGCCGCGCTGTGGTGGGGTGCGGCGTGTGGGCCGCCGTGCGGTGGGCGCGGCGGCCGCGCGTGCTTTCAGCGCCGGTCGGTCATCAGATCGGGAAAGCCGACCAGGTTCCGGCGCTGGTGCCAGGTGCCGAGCAGGCCGAGCAGGACCGCCGGATCGGGCAGCCCGGGCAGGTTCCCCGGGGCGGCCAGGCAGGCCAGCACGCCGTGCGCGTGCGGGTCGGCCGCCGGGCCGGCGAGACCGGCCGCCGGTATGTCGGGGCAGGTGGAAGGGGCGGGAGGGGTGGCCGCGGGGGCCGCCGGGGCCTTGGGGACCGAAGGGGAAGGGGTCCTCTGGCGGGGGACGGCCGCGGTGATGGTCGTCGTGTTCGCGGTCGTGCCCGTCGCCGTGCTGATCGAACCAGTCGAATGCGTCGCCATGGTCCGGAAAGTAACAGCACGCGCCGTTCGCGAAAAGCATTTATGCACCACGAGAGCGTTTCTTGATCGCTTTGTCAGCGCTTTGTCAGCGGTTTGTCAGCGCCCCTTGAGATGAATCTCCGGGCCGACTTCAAAACCCGCTCAAGGTCTGCTCAAGACCCCCAGGTGGGCGGGTTGCCGGAAGATATGGTGCCCCTCGTCTACGGTCAACGGCGATGACAGAAAATGCCGGAAGGCGACAGTATCGGAAGTCTCGAATACCGGCTCGGAATCGACGGCGGCCGGCAAGGCACGCGGAGGGAATTATGAAGATCAAGGTCCTGGGTCCGTTGAATGCCGAGGTCAATGGAATATCGATCGTCCCGACCGCCGGCAAGCCGAGACAGATCCTGGCGCTGCTCGCTCTGTACCCCGGCCGGGTCGTCCCGGTGCCGACGCTCATGGAGGAGATCTGGGGCACCGACCTGCCGCAGAGCGCACTGACCACCCTGCAGACCTACATCCTCCAGCTGCGTCGACGGCTGGGGACCGCCATGGGTCCGGACGTCCCCGGCTCTGCCAAGGACGTACTGGCCACCCGCTACGGCGGCTACATGCTCCAGATCCCGAACGAGGCGGTCGACGTCCACGCGTACGAGCGGCTGGTTGCGGAGGGCCAGCAGGCTTTCGAGGACGGCGAGGACGGCCACGCGGCGAAGTGCCTTCGGGAGGCGCTCGACCTCTGGGAAGGGCCCGCGCTCGTCGACGTGCGCGTCGGGCCGATCCTGGACATCGAGGTCATGCGCCTGGAGGAGAGCCGGCTGGTGGCCCGTGAGCGGCGGATCGACGCCGATCTGCGGCTGGGCCGGCACGTGGAACTCATTGCCGAGCTCACCGACATGATCGCCCGTCACCCGCAGCACGAAGGGCTGCACTCGCAGGCGATGGTGGCGCTCTACCGCTCGGGCCGGCAGGCCTCGGCGCTGGACGTCTACCGCCGGCTGCGCCAGCGGCTCATCGACGAGCTGGGCGTCGAGCCCTCGCCGCAGCTCCAGCGGCTGCACCAGGCGATGCTCGCCGTCGACCCGCGGCTCGACGTGGTCGCCGGTCCCCGCCGCTCCTCCACGTTCGACCTGTACACCGCCTGAACCTGATGTCCGGCACAGCCCGGGTCGAGCCACGCTCCAGAGGAGCGGGTGAGGCTCGGGCCGTGACGGTTTCAGGCACGCACGTGCCGCTGAGCCGCGCGGCTTCCCAGGAGGTGGGCGACGGATGACTTCCCTGTCGGGGGTCGAGGAGGCGGTACGAGCGGCGGGCTACGCCCGCGAGGACACGGACGGGGCGGTGGGGCCGCGGGTGCGGCTCCACTGCCTCGCCCACGCGGGCGCCGGCGTGGCCAGCTACCGCAGGTGGCCGGTCGAGGTCGGGCCCGACGTCGACGTGGTCGCCCTGCCGCTGCCCGGGCGTGAGGGGCGGCGGCGCGAGTCCCGGGTGACCGACCGCACCGCCCTCCTGGACGACCTGCTCGAGCCGCTGCTCGCGGCGTCCAAGGAAGGGCCGTACGCGCTGTACGGGCACAGCCTGGGCGCGCTGGTCGTCTACACCCTGACCAAGGCGCTGTCGGACGCGGGGGCGCCGCCGCCGCTGTTCCTGGCGGTGGGGGCCTGCCTGCCGCCGCACACCAGCACCGCGCTGGTCGGCGCGGCCGACCTGCCCGACGACGAACTGCTGCCGCTGCTGGGTGACCTGGGCTCGGTGCCGAAGGGGGCCGCAGCGGATCCCGGCGGGCTGTGGCGGCGCAGCGTGCTGCCGGTGCTGCGGGACGACCTGCGGCTGGCGAAGGACCTGCGCGAGGCCGCGCTGGACCCGCGGACGGGGGGGCCGGTGGACACGCCGCTGCTCGTCTTCGCGGGGGACGAGGATCCGTTGGCCGTGCCGGCCGCGGTGCGGGACTGGCAGCGGTGGACGACCGGGCCGGTGGAGGCGCGGACCCTGGCCGGGGACCACTTCTTCGCCGGGGGCGAGGCGCTGCCGCGTCTGATCGGCGAAGCCTGCCGCGAGCGCGTCGCCGCCCCCGTAGGCGCCCTCCCCCGCTTCTGACGTCCGGGGCCCGCCCCCGCCCCTGCCGCCGCGCCGGGCTGCCTCCTGCAGCCCGGCGCGGCGCTTTGGCGTTGCCCGGCGAGGCTCCGCCCCGGCACCCCGCGCCTGCCGCCAGGTCGGCCGGTGTGCAGGATGGGAACCAGTGATGTGATCCCCGATGCGACGGAAGAGACAGAGCATCCATGAACGCACCCCGACAAGCCCATCCGAACGTGCCGGCATCCGACTCGGCGGAGATACCGATACCGGAGCGGATGAGAGCGTGGACGACCAGGGGCGACGGAATCGACCGTCTGACGTCCGACTCCGTGCCGATGCCGGTGCCCGGCCGGACCGAGGTGCTGGTCAAGGTCTCGGCCGTTTCGCTGAACTACCGTGATCTACTGGTCGTGGGCGGTGTCGAACACTGGTCCCCGCAGCAGGCCGTGGTGCCCATCTCGGACGGCGTCGGCACCGTGGTCGCGACCGGCGCCGACGTAGCCCGCTGGCGCCCGGGCGACCGGGTCTCGGCCGCATTCCTGCCCCGGTGGCGATCCGGACCGCTCACCCGCGACATCTATGTGTCGCCCGTGGGCGGTCCGGTCAACCGCGGCATGCTCGCCGAGTACGTCCTGATCGAACAGGACGAGGCGGTGCGCGCCAGTCACAGCCTCGATGACGTACACGCGGCCACACTCCCCATCGCCGGAGTCACCGCCTGGCACGCTGTGGCGCACCGCAGCCGGATCCGGCCGGGCCAGACCGTACTCGTCCACGGCACCGGAGGAGTGGCCCTGTTCGCCGCGCAGCTGATTCTTGCGCTGGGTGCCACGCCGATCGTCACCTCCAGCAGCGACGAGAAGATCGAGAAGCTCCGCTCACTCGGCATCGTCGAGACCATCAACTACCGGAGCACCCCGGATGTCGCCGCCGAGGTGCTGAGCAGGACCGGGGGCGAGGGCGTGGACCACGTCATCGAGACCGTCGGCGGCGAGAATCTGAATCGTTCCCTCGACGCGATCAAGGTCGGCGGGAGCATCAGCTTCATCGGGCTCATCGCCGGACGTTCGGCGGACATCAACGTCTACCAGTTCGTCACCAAGCACGTCACCGTCCACGGCATCGAGACCGGCTCCCTGGAGATGCTCGAAGAACTGGCGGCCTTCATCGACAAGCACGGCATCACTCCGGTCCTCGACGCTGTCTACCCCGTCGAGGACGTGCAGGAAGCGCTGCACCATCTGGAGCTCGGCAAGCACTTCGGCAAGGTCGTCGTCACCATGCCGGGGACGGAGGCCTCTCCGTAGGCCGGCCGCGGATGGAACGCCGAGGCCGCGAAGTGGGCCCGTCTTCAGGCCGTCTCGCCGGAGCGGGCCAGGGCCTCGCGCAGGTGGCGGGAGAGCCGGCGTTCCACCGGGCTCAACGGGACCTCGGGCCGCAGCCGTTCCGGGTGGCCCGCGGGCGGGCAGTCGTACACCGGCCGGCGCCGCGCGGGGGCGGCCTCGTGCTCCTCGCGTCCCCCGGTGACGTGCAGGCGGCCCAGGACGACCAGGCCCTCCCACAGGGCGCGCACCAGCCTGCGCGGGTCGAAGCCGCTCATCGTCGGCACCCCATGTCCGCCCCGTCCGTCGGTGGCCGCATCGGTGCGCCCAGGTGGGGTCTACGCTTTGGCAGCGGGGTCGAGAAGCCGCGGGGTCCTGCTCGAACGCGGCTCGAACGCAGGTGAACGGCCGTGGCCGCCCACGGGTACGGGGGTGAACCTGTGGGCGGCCTGGCAGCGGGCGCACCGACGAGGAGCAGCCCCGGGCATCGCGTGCGGCGTCCGCCAGTTGACGCCGCCCGATCCCCTCGGCAACGACTGTGCCCGGCCCGGCTGGAGGGCTGCTCACGGGGGGCTCGGCCGGGACTGGAGGAAGCGGCCGGGACCGGGCGCGCCCCGCTCTCCTCGCGTGCCCCCGTGCCGTGGCCGTATCTCGCCCTTGCCACCGGCCCCCCGACCGGCCTCCGGTCCCGCCCCGCACCCCTTCCCCGTACGCCCCGTCAGGTGCCCGGTGGCGCCCCGCCGGGCCCGTACGCGGGTACGCCCCGGGGGGTTCCAGGGGCGGACAGGTCCGGTTCGAGTCGCGGTCCGGTGGTCCACGAGCAGTTCCGGACAGGGTCATGGACACGGCCGCCACGTACAGGCCAGCCGGCACGGTTGCCGGCGCCTCTCCACGAGGCGGCATGCGCTGTGCCGGTGTGAGGGACATCGGCACAGGTGGCGCCCTGCCGGCCGGGGGTCGGAGCCCGGCCGGCAAGGCGCCGCCGCATCGAATATGGAGGGTGTGGAAGATGTCGGATGCGCAAGTGCACCGTACGGTCCACGATGTGATCGCGGCGGCCCCGGCGGGCGTGCTCTACGGCATGATCGCCGACGCCACGCAGTGGCCCCTGTTCTTCCCGCCTGTCGTCCACGTCGAACAGCTGGACTTCGACGGGACGCGCGAGCGGTTGCGGATGTGGGCCACCACGGGCGACCAGGTCAAGTCGTGGGTCTCCCGGCGCCGGCTGGACGTCGAGCGGCTGCGGGTCGAGTTCACGCAGGAACTGACCGCCGCCCCGGTGACGTCGATGAGCGGCGTGTGGACCGTCGAACCGATGGGCAACCGCTCCCGGGTCACCCTGGAGCACGCCTTCACCGTCGACGGCGACGACCCCGGCGCCGTGCGGTGGATGGAAGAGGTCACCCGCGCCAACAGCCGCGCCCAGCTGGACCGGCTGGCGGCGCCCTGGGCCAACCTGGACGAGACGGTGATGTCCTTCGAGGACTCCGTCCGCATCAAGGGGCCCGCGGAGCTGATCTTCGACTTCCTCTACCGCGCCGCCGACTGGCCCGGCCACCTGCCGCACGTCAAGGAGCTGGCGCTGGCCGAGGAGGAGCCGGGCGTGCAGGTGCTGTCCATGGGCAGCATCTCCATCGACGGCAGCTCCCAGAACACCGAGTCGGTCCGCATCTGCTTCCCGGCCGCCGGCCGGATCGTCTACAAGCAGACCCTGACCTCCCCGCTGCTGGCCGCGCACACCGGCGAATGGGCGGTGGACCCCGACGAGTCGGGCGTCACCGTCACCGCCCGCCACATGGTGCTGCTGCGCGAGGACGCGGTCGAGGAGGTCCTGGGCGAGGGCGCGGACCTGGCCACCGCGCGCCGGCACATCCGGGACGCGCTGGGCCAGGCCGGCCTGTCCGTACTGCGCCACGCCACGCAGTACGCAGCCGGTGCGGTACGGGTCCTGTGACCGCTGCCTTGGTCACGGCCGCCTCCGTATCGGGTGCGGGAGGGGACCCGGCGGCGAGCGCCGGGCCCGGTCCCGGGCCCGCCCCCGCGTCCTCGGGCGCGGCCGCTGCGGCGGCCGTCGCCCCGGCGGCCCCCGCGGCCGCCCCCACCGCCCCCGTACGGGAAACCCACGCCCCCGTACGGGACATCCGTGACCCCGACCGCGCCGCCCGGCTGGAGGCGCTGCTCGGGGATCCCTTCGATCCGGCCAACCCGCACGGGCACCTGGCGCTGCTGCGGGCCGACGAGACCCGGGTGGTCCCCGAGGCCACCGAGGAACTGCTCGAAGAGGCCGGTCTGGGCAACGAGTTCGTGCCCCGGGAACTGGGCGGCGACCTCGGCGGCCTGGAGCAGCTGGCCCGGGTGCTGCGGCCGGTGTTCCGGCGCGACCTGGCGCTCGGCTACGGCTTCGGCGTCACCTCGCTGTTCGCCGCCTCCGCCGTGTGGACGGCGGGCGACGAGGCGCAGCGGGAGGCGCTGGCCAAGGTGCTGCTGCGCGGCGGCCGGGCCACCACCGTGCACCGCGAGGTGGCGCACGCCAACGCGATCCTGCGCAGCGAGCTGTCGGCCTGGCCGCAGCGCTCCGGCGGGTACCTGCTCAACGGGCGCAAGGACGTGGTGCTCAACGCGCACCGCGCCGACCAGTTCGTCATGTACGTGCGCACCGCCGGGGAGCTCGGGCCCGACAGCCACTCCGTGATGCTGCTCGATCCCGCGCAGGCCGAGACCGGCCAGGTGCAGCGGCTGCCCCGGGTGGAGGTGCCGGGGATGCGCAGCGCGCACTTCTCCGGGCTCCGGCTCGCCGGGGTGGCCATGCCGGAGAGCGCGCTGGTCGGGCCGGAGGGCGGTGGCCTGTCGGTGGCGCTGCGGAGCTTCCAGCTCAGCCACTGCATGGTGCCGGCCACGGTGATCGCCGGGGTGGACAGCGTCCTGCGGCTGGCCGTGCGGGCCGCCACCGAGGGGCGCGCCGACGGGCAGCCGGCCCGGCGCTGGCACAAGGTGCTCGCCGAGGTCTTCGCGGACCTGCTGGCCTGCGACGCGATGGCGGTCACGGGGCTGCGGGCGCTGACGCTGCTGCCGGAGGACTCCCATCTGGTGGCCGCGGCGGTCAAGTACACGATGCCGGACCTGCTGCGGGAGGACCTGGAGGAGCTGGCGACCGTGCTGGGCGCCCGGGGCTACGACCGGGGTCCGCTGTACGGCGGTTTCCAGAAGCTGGTCCGGGACCTGCCGGTGGCCGGGCTCGGGCACGCCGGTACCGCGGTCGTGCAGGCCGTGCTGGTGCCGCAGTTGCCGGCGCTGGCCCGGTCGACCTGGTTCGCGACGCCGGAACCACCGGCGGAGCTGTTCCGGCCCGGGGCGCCGCTGCCGGACTTCGACGCCCGCCGGCTCGCCCACTCCGGTACCAACGACCTGCTGAGCGCGGCGCTGGTCGGCGCCTCCGGGCGGCTGGACGGGCGCAGTGGCGAGGGGCCGCTGTTCGAGGCGCTGGCCGGCTACGGGCGGACCTTCGTCGAGGAGCTGCGGGTGCTCCGGGACCGGTGCGTGTCCCTGGGGCTGGCCGGGTCGCCGGCCTTCAACCCGCAGGCCATCGCGCTGACCGACCGGTACGCGCTGGTGCTCGCGGCCGGCGCGGTGCTCGGCGTCTGGGAGAACCAGGCCGGCACCGGCTCCTTCCTCGAGGACCCCTCCTGGGCGCTGTTGGCGCTCAGCCGGATCGGCCGCCGGCTCGGCGTGGCGATGCCGGAGCTGCCCGACGGGGTGACCGAGACCCTGCTGGCCGAGGTGCTGAGCCGGTATGCGGACCGGCGCAGCCTCGACCTGTACGGGACGGGGCTGGCGGGCTGATCCGCGCGGCGCGGGGCCGGGTGCGGCCGGCGGCGCCGGAGCGGGTACGGGCGGGCGGCACGACGGCGTGCCGCCCGCCGGTGTCGGCGGGCCCGGCCGGTGGCGGCCGGCCGGGCCCGCGGCCTTCGCGTCCCGGTGGGCGCGGGAGGCGGGAGCCAGGAGTACGGGGGAACGCCGACGGGGGTCCCACGGGGTGGTTGCCGGGGTCGCACGGGGCGGTGCCGTGGGCCACGGGGTTGTGCCGGGCGGGGCGGGCTGCCCGTCCCGGCTTGTCGCCGACCCCTCGGGGCGGCTGGGACTACATGCAGGGAGAAGAAGATGGACCAGGTGAGATGTGCCGAACCCATTCATGTGCCGAGGCCGGCCGGCCCCTGGCACGGGGTCCGGGAGAATCTCGCGGAACTCGGCAACGCGGTGGTCCACACGACCTGGAGCGAATGGCTGCCCAGCGTGCTCACCAGCCCCCGGCTGCGTGAACTGCTCGGCTCCGACTGGGAGCGCTACAAGCGCACCCCCGACCCGACGGTGCGCTACCGCTTCGCGGCGGCCCGGCTGCTGATCAAGTACACGGCCGCGGCGGCGCTGGGCACCGAGCCGGAGGACCTGGACCTCGCCTACCGGCTGCGCGGCCGTCCGTACCTGCGCGGGTTCGACCAGATCGAGCTGAGCCTGTCGCACACCGGGGACCTGATGGCGGTGGGGCTGAGCCGCACCGGCCGGATCGGGGTGGACGTGGAGGCGGTGGGCCGGTCGGTGCGGCTGGAGCTGCTGAAGGCCCAGATCCTGACCCCGGCCGAGGCGGCGGAGATCGCCGAACTGCCGGAGGAGGAGCGGGTGCCGCACGCGCTGCGGCTGTGGACGCTGAAGGAGGCGTACACCAAGGCGCTGGGGCAGGGGCTGCGGCTGGGCTTCAAGGAGTTCGGCTTCAGCGGCGGCCGGCTCCAGGCGCCGGACGGCAGCGCGGCGACCCGGGGCGAGTGGGGCTTCGCCACGCACGAGGTGATGGGCCGGTTCCTGCTGAGCGTGGCCTGCCACGACGCGGGGCTGAGCACGGCCGACGACACCTCGGTGGTCACGATGCTCGACCACGGCTTCCTGGAGGCCATGGCCCGGCCGGCGTCCTGAGTGGCGCGGGGAACCGCTTCCGCCCCTCGCAGAACCGTTTCCTCTTTTCGTTCCGGCGGCCTGACCGCACCGGACTCCACCCCCGCGGCCCGTGCGATGCCGCGGGGGAGGGGCCGGTACGTCAGTGGTGCAGCACCTCGGCCAGCCAGTCGAAGACGATGTCGCAGTGCTGCTGCGGGGCCATCGGGGAGCAGTGCAGCTGCGCCCCGGTGGCCGTGGTCAGCTTCACGTACTCACGGCGTGAGCGGAGCAGGTCGTACATCTGCTGCGGCTGGCCGGGGTAGAACTGCTCGAAGTCGTAGTCGAGGACGAGGGTCGGCGCCTTGATCCTCGGGACCACGGCCGTGACGTCGAGGCTGATCGCCCGCTGGGCGGGGGTCCACAGGTCGGTGAGGACCCGGCCGGCGCGCGCCGCCCGCAGGGCCTGCCGGTCGAAGATCTCGAACCGCTTCTTGACGGTGTACGCGAGCTGCGGGGTGAGCTCGGGGACGACCTCCTCGTTCCACACCCGGTTGGTCTCGGCCTTGTCCGCGGTGACCACGGCGCGCAGTTCCTCGGGGAAGCCGAACCACGGGGTGACGCAGCCCGGCTGGCAGGCCAGGGCCGCGATCCGGGGCTCGAAGGCGGCGGCCCGGGCGACGAGGTTGCCGCCCATGCTCAGGCCGGTGAGGGCGATCCGGCCGCTGTCGACGTCCCGGCGCGCGTCGAGCCAGTCGATCAGCGGGCCGACGACCTCCTCCCAGCGGGCGGTGAAGGGCACTTCCTCGACGAACAGCAACTGGCCCTGTCCGGGACCGTCGTAGACCAGGGCGTTCCAGCCCCGGTCGAGGGCGGCGCGGACCCCGTACGTCCACATGTCGACGTTCTGCCCGTCGCTGCCGTTGGTCAGGATGACGGTGGGCCGGGGCCGGTCCGCCGGTGCGCCCTCGGGGCGGAAGAACCACACCGGCAGGTGCGTGTCGCGGTACGGGACCTGCGCCCGGACCGCGGCCGGCGAGCAGAGCCGTGCGAACGTGTCCCAGGCACGGCGCCCGGCGAGGTACACCGCCTCCTCGTCGCCGGGGCGACGGGTGCCGAGCACGTAGAAGAGCGCCTGCGCGTAGTACTGGGCGGCCCGCAGCGCGCGGAACCGGCGGGTCTGCGAGGGCTCCCGGCCGCCGTGCCGGCCGGCGGCGGGGGGTGCGCCGAGCCGGTCCCCCCAGCTTCGGAAGGTGTCGGTGAAGGTCTGCTCCGAGAGCCCGGCGGCGTTGATCGCGTTGACGGCGGTGAGCACTTCCCCGACGTCGGAGGCGCGCATCCCGGCGGCGCCGAGCGCGAAGAGCCCGGCGAACTCGAAGCCGGGGTCGTCGAAGAGCCGCATGGCTCCGGGTGCCGGGTCGGGAGCGGCCGCCGGGAGGGCAGCGGCCGGTGCGGCGGTGGCGGCGGTCGGCGCGGCGAGGGCTCCGGCGGCGGCGCCGGCGACCAGTCCGGCCAGGGCGGTCCGGCGGGGCATCCCGGACGCGGGTCCGTCCGATGAGCGAGGTCGGGTCATGGGAGGGAAGGTAGGAGCGCGGCGAGGGCGGCCCCCGGCTGCCACACCCCGGACTGCTCCGAACGGCCGTGCCGAACTGCCGTGCCGCGCGGGCGGCCGGGCCGAGGGGGCCCGGCGGTTCGACTCCTGATCGTGGCGGGGCCGGGTACCGGTCGGGTTCGCGTGGACCGGGGCGGTGGGCCGGGTGGCGGGCTCCGGGCAGGGCGGGGCGGGCCGGGCGCGGGGGCCGGGAGCGGGGGATTTCCCGTTTCTCCAGGAGGTCTGGGCCGATCCTCGACCCGCGTCAGCGCCGTGTCAGCGGGCTGGCAGCGGGGTGCTCCACGGTGGGCCCGGGAGTAGCCCGCCCTCGGGCGAGGCACTTCCCGGGTCCGCCGTGTCCGGCGGCCCGTACGGGAGGGATGGACCGGGAGGAGGGCGGGTCATGGCGAGCCAGAGCCGCTCCCGCGCCATGCGGGACCGCGGGGGGCGTGGGCCCGCCGGGCGTTCCGACGCGCCCGCCCGGCCGGCGCGGCCGACCCTGCCGGTGACCTGGCAGCAGCACGACCTGCTGCTGGACTGTCTGGACCACCGCGGTACCGGCCGCCACGTCGAGCAGCTGTCGTGGCGCTGGCGGGGGCCGCTGGACACCGAACGCTTCACCGCCGCCTGGCAGTCGGTCGTGGACCGGGAGACCGTGCTGCGCGCCGCCTTCGACTGGGAGCCGGAGCCGCGGGTCGTGCTGCACGACCGGGCCGACGCCGACGTGGTGCGCCACCCGGCCGGGAGCGTGGACTGGGACGAGCTGCTGGAGACGGACCGCAGGCGCGGCTTCGACCTGCGGCGCCCCGGTCCGCTGCGTGTCACCCTCGTCGACGACCCGGCGGCCCCGGCGGTTCCGGCGGGCCGGGCCCGGCCGCAGGACGGCCCCGAAGGCACGGTCGCCACGCGCATCCTGCTGACCTTCCACCACGGGCTGCTCGACGCCTGGAGCGTCTTCGTGCTGCTGGACGAGTTCTACCGGGCCTACCTGGCCGGCGGGCGGCTCTCCGGCGGCGAGCGGCGCCCCGACATCCGGGACTGGGCGAGCTGGCTGACCCGTCAGGACACCGCCCCGGCCCGTGAGTTCTGGACGCGGGCGGTGCCCGAGGGCGCGCCCGCGGTGCTGCCCGCGCTGCCCGGGCCCGAGACCCTGGAGAGCGGCCCGGGCCGGGCCGAGGCCGAGCTGAGCGCCGCCGACGCGGGCCGGCTGCACCACTGGGCCGCCGGCCAGGCGGTGCCCGACTCCACGGCCCTGCAGGCGGTGTGGGCGCTGCTGCTGTACCGGGCGACCGGTGCGCGGGGGGCGGCGCCGGTGGGCTTCGGTGTGACCGTCTCGGGGCGCGGCATCGCGCTGGACGCGGTCGAGCGGCTGCCCGGGCCGATGCGCAACTGCCTGCCGATGACGGTCGAGGTGGACCCGGGGCACCGGCTGACCCGGCTGCTGACCGCGCTGCGGGACATGGCGCTGGACATGGCGCCGTACGAGTGGGTCTCCTGCGGGCAGATCCACGAGTGGACCGGGCGCGCCATGGAGGGCCGGCTGCTGGAGAGCCTGGTGGCGGTGGAGTCGGGGCCGCGTCCGCCGGCGGACCTCAAGGCCGAACTGGCCGCCCGGGGCATCCGGGTGGAGCCGCTGCGGGCGAGCGGTGCGCACACCGTCTACCCGGTGGCGCTGCTGGCGCACAGCGCCGAGGACGGGGCGCTGACCCTGACCGCGGTGCACGACCGGGCGCGGATCTCGGCGGCGGACGCCGGCCGGCTGGTGGGGCACTGCGCGGCGCTGCTGCGGGAGCTGCCGGAGACGGACGAGGCGACCACGGTCGGGCAGGTGCTGGCGCTGCTGGAGGGGGACGAGCCGCCGCGGATCGCGGACGGCCGCCGCCCCGGCACGGCCTGACGGGGCCCGGCGGGCGCCGTCGGGCTCCGGCTGTATACGATCCCCGGCCGATCCGCCGTCGAGCCGACCGCGAGCGAACCTTGACACGTTGGGGCGACCGATCGTAGGGGAGGTTGCCGATGTTCGACGTCAAGGAAGAATTCCTGGAAGTCGAGATGGCCGTGTTCGGAATGGTGCCCGTGGGCGTCGCGCCCCCGCTCCGGCTCGCCGGTGCGGAGGAGGACGACACCGAGTTCATCACCATCGTCCGCGGCATCGACTAGCCGTGCCGTACGGGACCTCGCCGGTCCGGACGCTGTCCGGGCACGGTTGGGAGATGCCCGCGGAGCCGCTGCCGAAGGGCCCGCCGGTCCGGGAGTGCCTGCGCCGGGTGTGCGCCGCGCACCTGCGCCGCATCCTGTGGCTGGCGGTCCTCGGCGTCCGCCGGGGTACCGGCCGTACTTGAGCGAAGCTCCGGCCGTACTCCGGGCGGGATCCAACATCCTGGGGCCCCGCCGCCTTGCCCGCGCGGGTGGGGTGCGCACGTCCCAGCGGAAGAAGGACTCACACCCATGTCGTTGTCGCAAGCGCGCTCGGCCGCTCCGGCGGTGTCGCCCTCGGTCGAGGCGTTCTTGAACGATCCCCAGCACGTCGGGGCCCTGACCACCATCCGGCCCGACGGGACGCTGCACACCGCGCCCGTCCGGTTCACCTGGGACGGGGCGGCCGGCCTGGTCCGGGTCATGACGGTCGCCTCCTCGCGCAAGGCGCGCAACCTGCTGGCCACCCCCGGCAGCCGGGTGACCATGTGCCAGGTGGCCGGCTTCGCCTGGGTCACCCTCGAGGGCACCGGGCGGGTGGTCGAGGAGCCGGCCCGGGTCGCCCAGGGCGCCAAGCGGTACGCCAAGAGGTACTGGTCGGCGCCGCCGAACCCGCCCGGCCGGGTGGTGGTCGAGATCGAGGTCGACAAGATCCTGAGCCTGAACGTCTAGGGCCGGGAGCGGAGATGAGAACGCGCGGCGGTGCCCGGAGGGATCCGGGCACCGCCGCGCGCGTGGTGGCGGGGTGCCTGGGGGATCAGGCGGCCGGCGGCGGGTTGCCCTCGGCCCACAGGAGGCGGAAGGCCAGCAGCGTCAGCTTCCAGCCCTCCGCGGTGCGCCGCGCCTCGCCGGTGACGAAGGTGCCGTTGGCGAACAGCGGCGCGAGCGGGCCCTCGGGCGCCACGTGCCGGGCGTGGTGCACATGCGTCGAGATCAGGTTCGCGCGCAGCGTGGCCCGGTCCCCGTCGACGGCGACCGCGGGGGCCGAACCGTGGTGCTGGGTGCCGGCGAAGGCGGCCAGCGCGGACCGGTGGTACTCGGCCATTCCCTCGATGCCTTCGTGGCGGTTGTGGGGGAACGCGACCACGGCCTCGGGGGCGAACAGACGCGCCGCCCAGGCCTCGTCAAGCTCCTCCTCCTCGTCGTCGAGCGAAAGGAGGTAGCGGCTCAGCAGGGACGCGACCTGAGTCTCGGATTCCGTTTCTGCGGCGAAGGAAGCGGGAGCCGTGGTGGAATCCACGGCGGAATCTTCAGCTATTTGGGTGGAGGTCATGCCTGAGAATGCCTTCGCGCACACCGTCCGCGGCAAGTCCGCTTGTCAAAGATCTGACGTAACCGTCGTTTTTCTGTCATTGCTTGTCGAAGGCCTGTACTGAACGCTATTTACGGCCCGGCCGCGCCCTCGCAATACTGGCCGAACACCAGTGGGAAGAGGGCAGATGAGCACCTTTGATGCAGATGTCATTGTGGTGGGCGCCGGCCCCACCGGACTCATGCTCGCGGCAGAACTGAGGCTCAATGGAGTCTCGGTAAAGGTTCTTGACAGGCTCGCCGAGCCCATCAAGGAATCCCGCGCCCTCGGCTTTTCCGCGCGGACCATCGAGGAATTCGACCAGCGCGGTCTGCTGGCCCGCTTCGGCGAGGTCGGCGTGATCCCGGTCGGGCACTTCGGCGGCATTCCGCTCGACTACCAGGTCCTCGACGGCGGTTCGTACGGTGCCCGCGGCATCCCGCAGGCCCGCACCGAGGGCATCCTCGGCGGCCGCGCCCAGGAGCTGGGCGCCGAGGTCGTCCGCAGCACCGAGGTCACCGGCCTCGAGCAGGACGACGAGGGCGTCACGGTCACCGCGCAGGGCCCCGAGGGCACGCTGACCCTGCGCGCCCGCCACGTCGTGGGCTGCGACGGCGGCCGCAGCGCGGTGCGCACCCTCTCCGGGATCGACTTCCCCGGCACCGAGCCGGCCATCGAGCTGCGCTTCGCGGACGTCGCCGGGATCCAGCTGCGCCCCCGCTTCAGCGGTGAGCGCGTGGCCGACGGCATGGTCATGGTCATCCCGATGGGGCCGGACCGCAGCCGCGTCATCTACTTCGACCGGACCGAGCCGCTGCGCACCAGCCCGGACCCGATCACCTTCGACGAGGTCGCGACGACCTTCAAGCGGCTGTCGGGCGAGGACATCAGCGGCGCGACCCCCCTGTGGGTGAGCTCCACCACCGACCGCAGCCACCAGGCCGCCCAGTACCGCAAGGGCCGGGTCTTCCTGGCCGGCGACGCCGCCCACATCCACCTGCCCATCGGCGCGCAGGGCATGAGCGCGGGCGTCCAGGACGCGGTCAACCTCGGCTGGAAGCTGGCCCTGGACATCAAGGGCCAGGCCCCCGAGGGCCTGCTGGACACCTACCACGCCGAGCGGCACCCGGTCGGCGCGCGGATCCTGACCAACACCCTCGCCCAGCGGATCCTCTACCTCGGCGGCGACGAGATCGACCCGATGCGGGAGGTCTTCGGCGAGCTGGTCGAGAAGTACGACTCGGTCCGCCGGCACCTGGTCGGCATGGTCACCGGCCTCGACATCCGCCACGACGTCGGGGAGGAAGACCACCACCCGCTGCTGGGCCGGCGCCTGCCGCCCCGGGAGCTGGTCACCGGCGGCGAGAAGATCCACAGCCTCGAACTGCTGCACGCCGGCCGGGCCGTCCTCATCCAGGTCGGCGGCGACCACGGGCTGGCCCAGGCGGCCGCCGGCTGGTCCGACCGCGTCACCGTGGTCGACGTCGAGCCGGTCTGCGACGCCCCGGTGGACGGCATCCTCGTCCGCCCCGACGGCTACGTCGCCTGGGTCGGCGCCCCCGGCACCGGCTCCGCCGGCCTCGCCGACACCCTCGACCGCTGGTTCGGCCCCGCCAACTGAGAGCGCCCCTGCTCCGGTCACGCCCTTACCTCTCATAGGAAGCGAAGGAAGCAATGCCCTACATCTCCCTCGAGGACAACCACCTCACCGTCCTCAACCTCTTCACCACCGACGCTCCCGAGAAGCAGGACTCCCTGGTCGCGGAGATGACGAAGATCGTCCAGGCGGCGACCTACGAGGGCTGGATGTCCAGCACCGTGCACGCGGGCGTGGACAGCTACGGCACCGCGAACTTCATCCAGTGGCGCTCCGGCGAGGACCTCGAGAAGCGCTACGCCGGCGAGGAGTTCAACCACCGCACCCTGCCGGTCTTCGGCGAGATCACCACCTCGATCCGCCTCCTGCAGAACGAGGTCGCGTACACGCTGACCCACCCGTCGCTGAACGGCAAGGTCGAGGTCGGCCCGCACCGCGACGACTACACCGCGATCGAGGTCTTCTCCGTCGACGCCGAGAACCAGGCCGAGCTGATCGACGCCCTCGGCGAGGGCCAGAAGGGCATCGTCGACGCCCCCGGCTTCCGCACCCACGTCGTCCTGCGCGGCCTGCGCGCCCGCGGCCTCGAGGGCTCCTTCGTCGTCTCCTACTCGCAGTGGGACAGCAAGGAGACCTACGACGCCCACCGCGAGCAGCCCGAGGACACCTGGCCGATCGGCCGCCAGAAGGCCGACGCCCGCATCAAGGCCGTGGTCACGGACTCGAACGTGAACACCTACCGCGTCAAGCTCACCCGCGCCGCCGGCGACGAGTGAGACCGGCGCGCCGCATCCCCCGCGGCGCGCCCCGCAGTACCCCAGGACGCCCGGCCCCCGCGCGGGGACCGGGCGTCCGCTGCACGGTGCCCGGAAACCGGGTCCTGCACACGGCTCCGGTGGAATTCAGGTATCCCCCGTCCGGGGCGCGATCGCCGGGCCGCACCGTCTAAACCGATGGTGTATTCCAGCCGCCGCGCGCAGTTCCGGCCCCCTGCGCGCACTCTCCCAGACACCGCTGAGGAGCGAAACCTTATGCACAGCACGCTGATTGTCGCCCGGATGGCGGCCACTTCCGCAGAGGACGTGGCGAAGCTCTTCGGTGATTTCGACGCGACGGAGATGCCCCACCGCATGGGGACGCGGCGCCGCCAGCTGTTCTCGTACCGGGGCCTGTACTTCCACCTTCAGGACTTCGACGAGGACAACGGCGGCGAGCTGATCGAGGCCGCCAAGGGTGACTCGCGCTTCGTGCAGATCAGCGAGGACCTCAAGCCCTTCATCGAGGCCTACGACCCGAAGACCTGGCGCTCGCCCGCCGATGCGATGGCGACGCGCTTCTACAACTGGGAGGCGTCCGCGTGACTCGGCGACGCGTTGTCATCACCGGAATCGAGGTGATCGCCCCCGGTGGTATCGGCAAGGAGAACTTCTGGAACCTGCTGAGCGAGGGCCGCACCGCCACGCGCGGGATCACCTTCTTCGACCCGGCTCAGTTCCGCTCGCGGGTGGCCGCCGAAGCCGACTTCGACCCGTACGCGCACGGCCTGACCCCGCAGGAGGTGCGCCGCCTGGACCGGGCCGCGCAGTTCGCGGTCGTCGCCTCGCGCGGCGCGGTCGCCGACAGCGGCATCGAGCTCGGCGGGGTCGACCCGCACCGCATCGGCGTCACCGTCGGCAGCGCCGTCGGCGCCACGATGGGCCTCGACGAGGAGTACCGCGTCGTCTCCGACGGCGGCCGCCTCGACCTGGTCGACCACGCCTACGCGGTGCCGCACCTCTACAACCACATGGTGCCGAGCTCCTTCGCCTCCGAGGTCGCCTGGGCCGTCGGCGCCGAGGGCCCCTCGACCGTGGTCTCCACCGGCTGCACCTCCGGCATCGACTCCGTCGGCTACGCCGTCGAGCTGGTGCGCGAGGGCTCCGCGGACGTGGTGATCGCCGGCTCCTCGGACGCCCCGATCTCCCCGATCACCATGGCCTGCTTCGACGCGATCAAGGCCACCACCCCCCGGTTCGACGAGCCGGAGCGCGCCTCCCGCCCCTTCGACGGCACCCGCAACGGGTTCGTCCTCGGCGAGGGCACCGCCTTCTTCGTCCTGGAGGAGCTGGAGAGCGCCAAGAAGCGCGGCGCCCACATCTACGCGGAGATCGCCGGCTACGCCACGCGCTCCAACGCGTACCACATGACGGGCCTGCGCCCCGACGGTGCCGAGATGTCCGAGGCGATCAACCTCGCCCTGGCCGAGGCCCGGCTCAACCCCGAGGCCATCGACTACATCAACGCGCACGGCTCGGGCACCAAGCAGAACGACCGGCACGAGACGGCCGCCTTCAAGCGCAGCCTGGGCGAGCACGCCTACCGCACCCCGGTCAGCTCCATCAAGTCGATGGTCGGGCACTCGCTCGGCGCCATCGGCTCCATCGAGATCGCCGCGTCCGCGCTGGCCATGGAGTACGACGTCGTACCCCCCACGGCCAACCTGACCACTCCCGACCCGGAGTGCGACCTCGACTACGTCCCCGTCACCGCGCGCGACCAGCTGGTCGACGCGGTCCTCACGGTCGGCAGCGGCTTCGGCGGCTTCCAGAGCGCCATGGTGCTGGCCAGCCCCGAAAGGAGCCTCGTATGACCACGTCGGTGGTGATCACCGGTCTGGGCGTCGCCTCCCCCAACGGGCTCGGCGCCGAGGACTACTGGAAGGCGACGATCGGTGCCAAGAACGGCATCGGCCGCATCACCCGCTTCGACCCCTCCGGCTACCCGGCCAAGCTGGCCGGCGAGGTCCCCGGCTTCCAGGCCGAGGAGTACCTGCCCAGCCGGCTGCTGCCGCAGACCGACCGCGTCACCCGCCTCGCGCTGGTGGCCACGGACTGGGCGCTGGCGGACGCGGGCGTCGACCCGAAGGACTTCCCCGACTTCGACATGGGCGTCATCACGGCGTCCGCGGCCGGCGGGTTCGAGTTCGGCCAGGGCGAGCTGCAGTCCCTGTGGAGCCGCGGCAGCCAGTACGTCTCGGCGTACCAGTCCTTCGCCTGGTTCTACGCCGTCAACAGCGGCCAGATCTCGATCCGCAACGGGATGAAGGGCCCCGCCGGGGTCGTCGTCTCCGAGGGCGCCGGCGGCCTCGACGCCGTGGCGCACGCGCGGCGCCAGATCCGCAAGGGCACCCCGCTGATCGTCACCGGCGGCGTCGACGCCTCCATCTGCACCTGGGGCTGGGTGGCGCAGCTGTCCACCGGCAAGCTGTCCACCAGCGACGAGCCCACCCGTGCCTACCTGCCCTTCGACCGCGACGCCCGCGGTTACGTGCCGGGCGAGGGCGGCGCCATCCTCATCGCCGAGGACGGCGACGCGGCCCGCTCGCGCGGCGCCCACATCTACGGCGAGATCGCCGGCTACGGGTCCACCATCGACCCCCGCCCGGGCAGCGGCCGCGAGCCGGGCCTGCGCAAGGCGATCCAGATCGCGCTCGTCGACGCCGGCATCACCGCCGACGACATCGACGTGATCTTCGCGGACGGCGCCGGCGACCCGGCCCTGGACCGCATCGAGGCCGAGGCCATCAACGCGGTCCTGGCGGGCCGCTCGGTCCCGGTGACCGTGCCCAAGACGATGACCGGCCGGCTGTACTCGGGTGCGGCGGCGCTGGACCTCGCGGCGGCCTGCTACTCGATCCGCGACGGGATCATCCCGCCCACCGTGCACATCGACCCCTGCCCCGACTACGCGCTGGACCTCGTCATCGGCGAGCCGCGCAAGGCCGAGGTGCGCACCGCCCTGGTGCTGGCCCGCGGTACCGGCGGCTTCAACTCCGCGATGGTCGTGCGCGCCGCCGACTAGGCAGTTCGCCGCCCCCACACTTCTCCACCACGGACGCAAAGGACATTCACCATGGCGAGCAAGTCGTTCACCCTCGACGACCTCAAGCGCATCCTGCTCGAGGCCGCCGGCGTGGCCGAGGGCATCGACCTGGACGGCGACATCCTCGACACCGAGTTCGACGTGCTGGGCTACGAGTCCCTCGCGCTGCTCGAGGCCGGCAGCCTCATCGAGCGCGAGTACGGCATCTCCCTCGACGAGGAGGCCGTCAACGACGCCCACACGCCGCGCGCCTTCATCGAGGTCGTCAACCAGCCGCTGACCACCGACCAGGCCGCCTGAGAGGCACCGGACATGACTGAGAACAACACCCCGAAGGTCGCCGTCATCACCGGCGGCACCAGCGGCATCGGCCTGGCCTCCGCCCGCCTGCTCGCCTCCCAGGGCCACCAGGTCTTCATCGGCGCCCGCAACGCGGACAACATCGCCGAGACGGTCAAGGAGCTCCAGGGCGAGGGCCTGGAGGTGGACGGCGGCGTCGTCGACGTCCGCTCCACCGAGTCCGTGGACGCCTGGATCCAGGCCGCGGTCGACCGCTTCGGCTCCGTCGACGTCGTCGTCAACAACGCCGGCCGCTCCGGCGGCGGCCCGACCGCGGACATCGCGGACGAGCTGTGGGACGACGTCATCGACACCAACCTCAACAGCGTCTTCCGCGTCACCCGCGCCGCGCTGACGGTCGGCGGCCTGCGCGCCAAGGACCGCGGCCGGATCATCAACATCGCCTCGACCGCGGGCAAGCAGGGCGTCGTCCTGGGCGCCCCGTACTCGGCCTCCAAGCACGGCGTCGTCGGCTTCACCAAGGCCCTGGGCAACGAGCTGGCCCCCACCGGCATCACCGTCAACGCGGTCTGCCCGGGCTACGTCGAGACCCCGATGGCCCAGCGGGTCCGCCAGGGCTACGCGGCGGCGTACGACACCTCCGAGGAGTCGATCCTCGAGAAGTTCCAGTCGAAGATCCCGCTCGGCCGCTACTCCACCCCGGAGGAGGTCGCGGGCCTGGTCGGTTACCTGGCCTCCGACACGGCCGCCTCCATCACCTCGCAGGCGCTCAACGTCTGCGGTGGCCTGGGCAACTTCTAAGTCGCCCCCACGCACCCACTCACACCACCGAGGAGAAAGTCGTCATGACGACGCGTGAGGTCGAGCACGAGATCACCATCGGCGCCCCGGCCGCTGCGGTGTACCAGCTGCTCGCGGACGTGACCAACTGGCCCCGCATCTTCCCGCCCACCATCCACGTGGACCGGATCGAGGCCGAGGGCAACGAGGAGAAGATCCGGATCTGGGCCACGGCCAACGGCCAGCCCAAGGAGTGGACCTCGCGCCGCACCCTGGACCCGGAAGGCCTCAAGATCACCTTCCGCCAGGAGGTCCCGGCGGAGCCCGTCAAGCACATGGGCGGCACCTGGATCATCGAGGCCACCGGCGACAGCGAGTCCCGGGTCCGGCTGCTGCACGACTACAGCGCCATCAACGACGACCCGCACGACCTGCTGTGGATCGAGCGGGCCGTGGACAAGAACAGCACCTCGGAGCTGGCCGCCCTCAAGGAGAACGTCGAGGCGGCGCACGCGGCCGAGCAGGAGGAGCTGACCTTCTCCTTCGTCGACACCGTCCAGATCGCGGGCGCCGCGAAGGACGCGTTCGACTTCATCAACGAGGCCCACCTGTGGGCCGAGCGGCTGCCGCACGTGGCCGTGGTCCGCCTCGAGGAGCCGACCCCCGGCCTCCAGGAGCTCGAGATGGACACCCGCGCCAAGGACGGCTCGGTGCACACCACCAAGTCGTACCGGGTGACCTTCCCGCAGGAGAAGATCGCGTACAAGCAGGTCACCCTGCCGGCGCTGATGACCCTGCACACCGGTGAGTGGACCTTCGTGGAGAACGAGGGCGGCCACGCGGCCTCCTCGCAGCACACGGTCACCCTGCGCACCGAGAACATCGCGAAGATCCTGGGCGCGGACGCCACCGTCGCCGACGCGCGCAAGTACGTCCACACCGCGCTGAGCACCAACAGCTCCGCCACCCTCGCCCACGCCAAGGCCTACGCCGAGTCGAAGGCCTGACCCGTGGCCGACGACACCGCGGTCCCCGTGGACCGTCTGGAGACCGACGTCCTCGTCGTCGGGGCCGGACCCGTCGGGCTGATGCTCGCCGGGGAACTGGCCCGGGGCGGCGCGGACGTGGTCGTCGTCGAGAAGAGGCGCGAACCCACCCGGGAGTCCCGCGCCTCCACCCTGCACGCCCGCACCATGGAGATCCTCGACAGCCGGGAGCTGCTGCCGGACGTCGGGAACCCGCCGAACGAGCCCAAGGGCCACTTCGGCGGCATCCCCCTCGACCTCTCGCTGCCCAGCACCCATCCGGGCCAGTGGAAGGTGCCGCAGACCAAGACGGAAGCGGTCCTCGAGGAGTGGGCGATCTCCCTGGGTGCGGACATCCGCTGCGGCCACGAGCTGGTGGCCGTCGCGGACGCGGGGGAGCACGTCGACGCCGAGGCGGTCGGCAGCGACGGCACCCTGCACCTGCGGGCCAGGTACGTGGTGGCCTGCGACGGCGAGACCAGCGCGGTCCGCCGGCTGACCGGGGCGCAGTTCCCCGGCGAGGACGCCGTCCGGGAGCTCATCCGGGCCGACGTCGACGGGATCGAGATCCCCAACCGGCGCTTCCAGCGGCTGGAGAAGGGCCTGGCGATCGCCTGGCGCAACCCGGCCGGGGTGACCCGCGTGATGGTCCACGAATTCGGCTCGGTCGCACAACCCCGCACCGCCGACGCACAGTTCGAGGAGATCGCCACCATCTGGAAGCGCGTCACCGGCGAGGACATCAGCGGCGGCACACCGCTGTGGGTGAACTCCTTCGGCGACGCCTCCCGCCAGCTGGTGCACTACCGGCAGGGCCGGATCCTCTTCGCGGGCGACGCGGCGCACCGTCAGATGCCGATCGGCGGCCAGGCCCTGAACCTGGGGCTGCAGGACGCCTTCAACCTCGGCTGGAAGCTCGCGCTCACCGTGCGCGGCCTGGCCCCCGCGGAACTCCTGGACACCTACCAGGAGGAGCGGCACGAGGTCGGCCGGCGGACGCTGTCGAACATCAAGGCCCAGGCCACGATGCTGCTCGGGCCGCCCGAGGTGGAGCCGCTGCGCACCGTCCTCGGCGAGCTGATCGCCCAGGAGGACGTCCGCGCCCATCTGGCCGGGATGATCAGCGGGCTGGACGTCCGGTACCCCATGGACGCTCCCGCCCATCCGCTGCTCGGGGCCCGGCTGCCGCACACGGTGCTGCCCGGCCCCGACGGCGACACCACCACCACGCAGCTGCTGCGCCGCCGCGGCGGTCTGCTGCTGGACCTGCGCCGGGACGGGGGCTCCCCACTGCCCGCCGCCGGCTGGGCCGACCGGGTCAACGTCGTGGCCGCCACGGCCGCCCCCGGCAGTGCCCTGGACGGCACCGAGGCCGTCCTGGTCCGCCCCGACGGCTACGTCGCCTGGGCGGGCACCGCGAGCGACGGGCTGCCCGAAGCGCTCACGCGCTGGTTCGGACCCGCGAACTGACCGCCCGCGGCCCCTGGGGGCCGCGGGCGTCCGCGCCGCCGGCTCGCCTCGCCGGCCGGCGCCCTTGCCCCCGCAGAACTCTCTAAGAAGCACCCCCGAGGAAGGGAACACCATGGAAGGGACAGCGTTGGACACCGACGTCATCGTCGTCGGCGCCGGTCCGACCGGCCTGATGCTCGCCGGAGAACTGCGCCTGGGCGGGGCCCGAGTCATCGTCGTCGAGAAGCTGACCGACCCCACCATGCAGTCGCGCGGCCTGGGCTTCACCGCCCGCACCATGGAGACGTTCGACCAGCGCGGGCTGCTGCCGCGCTGGGGCTCGCTCGAAACCATGCCGATGGGTCACTTCGGCGGCGTGCAGTTCGACTACACCGCGCTCGAGGACGCCCACTTCGGCGCCCGCGGCGTGCTCCAGTGGCGCACCGAGGAGGCCCTGGAGGGCTGGTCCAAGGAGCTCGGCGCCGAGATCCGCCGCGGCTACGAGTTCACCTCGATAGCCGACGGCTTCCTCGACGGCGACCACGTCGAGATCACCGTCACCGGCCCGGAGGGCGAGCAGACCCTGCGCGCCAAGTACCTGGTGGCCTGCGACGGTTCGCGCAGCAACATCCGCAAGGCGGCCGGCTTCGACTTCCCCGGCGTCTCCGCCACCCGCAAGATGTACGTCGCCGACGTGGTGGGCTGCAAGCTGCGGCCGCGCTACCTCGGCGAGCAGCTGCCCAACGGCATGGTGATGGCCGGCGCGCTCGGCGACGACGTGGACCGCATCATCGTCTGCCCGCACGGCACCCCGGCCAGCGACCGCGACGCCCTCGTGCCGTTCGAGGAGGTGGCCGACGCCTGGCAGCACATCACCGGCGAGGACATCAGCGGCGGCAGCGCGACCTGGGTCAGCTCCTTCACGGACGCCACCCGGCAGACCTCCGAGTACCGGCGCGGCCGGGTCCTGGTGGCCGGCGACGCGGCCCACATCCACCTGCCGGCCGGCGGCCAGGGCCTGAGCACCGGCGTGCAGGACGCGGCGAACCTGGGCTGGAAGCTGGCGGCCGTGGCCGGCGGCACCGCCACCGAGGAGCTGCTGGACACCTACCACGCCGAGCGGCACCCGGTCGGCAAGCGCCTGCTGATGAACACCCGCGCCCAGGGCATCGTCTTCCTCGGCGGGGACGCGGCCGAGCCGCTGCGCGAGCTGTTCAACGAGCTGGTCCAGTACGACGACGTCAAGCGGCACCTGGCCGGCATCGTCAGCCACCTCGACATCAAGTACGACCTCGGCGAGGTCACCGGCGACGCGGAGCACGGCCTGCTGGGCCGCCGGATGCCGCCGCGGCTGCTGGTCGGCGCGGAGGGCGAGAGCACCATCACGGAGCTGCTGCACCCGGGCCACGGCGTCCTGCTGGACTTCGCCGACAGCGCGCGGACCCGCGAGGTCGCCGCCGCCTGGGCGGGCCGGGTGGACGTGCGCACCGTCTCGGCCAAGCCCAAGGACGGGCCCGACCCGCTGGCCGGCACCCCGGCCCTGCTGGTCCGCCCCGACGGCTACGTGGCCTGGGCCGGCTCCGCCGACCAGGGCCTCGCCGAGGCCCTGACCCGCTGGTTCGGCCCCGCCACCGCCTGACCTCCCCACCCCCAGGGGACCCGCCCCTGTCCCGCCGGTTGACCGGCGGGACAGGGGCGATTTTTTGTGCGGGGCGACGTCAGCGGTCCGTGGCCCGCGGATGCCCCGCCCCCGCGAAGGTGATCCAACACGTCCGCCGGACTCCGTCCGCGAGGTACCAGATGCGTCCGCTGCCGGTCACCTCGATCTGCCACTGCTCGCACGTCTGTCCGCGGTGGCTTCCGTGGGCCAGGCTCCCCTTGAGCCGGTGATGGCGTGGCGTCTCGGCCGTCGGCCGCGGATCGGTGCGCATGGCGAGCCACGCGCGGTAGGTGTTCTCGCGGGCCTGCTGGGCCAGGTTCTCCCAGCCCTTGGCGGATGCCGCGTCCGCGAAGCGGACTTCCCAGTGGTCCTCCGGTGCGGGAGGGGCGGCGCGGTCGCCGCGGGCGGGGGTCATGAGGCGGCTTCCCGCGGGTCGGGGACGGGGCCGTAGTCCTCGTCGTGGTCGCGGGTCAGGGCGGCCAGCAGGACCGGGTCGGAGTGGACCTCGGCGGTGTGCTGCCAGGCGACGAGCAACTGGGCGACGGACGCGTTGTTGCCCAGGGAGTCGGCCGCCCGCATGGTGTCGACCAGTTCCACGGCGAAGGCGTGCACGTCGGGCTCCGGCAGGAACCGGAGCCAGGGGAAGGCGTCCGGCAGGATGTCGAGGAGCAGCTCGGTGCTGCCCGGCTCCCGGCGTGCCAGCGCCGCCAGCATCCGGGTGGCCGCCGACACGACGGTCCGGTCCTGCTCGGCCCGCGCGGCGGTGGTGAGGACGAGGTCCTCGCCGTCTCTACGGTGCAGCAGCAGCCGCGGCGATTGCTCGAGCCGGGCCAGCGTCTGCTTGTTCTTGTTGACCAGTTCGGAGAAGTTCACGGCAGCGTTCTCAGGGGCCATGACTTTCAAGCTACTTTGAAAGTCACGGCCCCGCCATCGCCCGAACGGGGCAAGCGTGAAGCCCGTACGCGGGGGCTGCGTACGGGCTTCACGGGCCTGGGGGAGGCCCTTGGTGCCGGTTCCGTGACAGGGGGGACACGGAACCGGCAGCCGGTCGGGAGGGTTAGACCGGGGTGGCCTCGACGAGGGAGATCGGGCCGGCCGTCTCGACGATCTGCTCGAGCTTGAAGCCGGCCTTGGCCAGCAGCTCGGCGTACTGCGAGGCGGTGCGCTCCTTGCCGCCGACGAGCAGCATCAGCCACAGGTCGACCAGCTTGCCGGAGTGCGGCTCGTTGCCCTCCTCCGGGATGACCATCTCGGCCAGCAGCAGCTTGCCGCCCGGCTTGATGGCCGCGCGGACGTTCTTGAGGATCTGCAGGACCTGGTCCTCGGGCCAGTCGTGCACGATGTGCTTGAGGACGTACGCGTCGGCGCCGGTGGGCACCGCGTCGAAGAGGTCCGCGTCCGCGGTGGTGACGCGGTCGCCGACGCCCTGCTCGGCCAGGTACTCGACCGCGCCGTTCCCGCCGACCCGGGGGTCGGACAGGATGCCCTTGGTGTCGGGCGCGGACTGCAGGATGCCCGCGAGCAGGCCGCCGCGGCCGCCGCAGAAGTCCAGCACGGTGCCGAACTGCGAGAAGTCGTAGGCCGCGACGATCGGCGCGGTCTCGGTCGCCGACATGTCGCCCATGCCGTTGATGAAGACCGAACCGTACTCCGGGTTCGCCATCAGGAATTCGAAGGCGGTCACACCGCGGAGCTTGGGCAGCCCCGGCTCACCGGTGCGGATGGTCTCCAGGAAACCGTTCCACTCCTCCCAGTGCGTCGGGTGGCCCATCAGGACGGCGATGTTGCGCATCGTCACGGGGTGGTCGGCGCGCAGCGCGTCGGACATCGGCGTCTGCTGGTACGTGCCGTCGGCCTGGCCCTCGAAGATGCCGTTGGCGGCCAGCAGGCGCAGCAGACGGGTCAGCGCGTCGGTGTTCGCCCCGACCTTGCCGGCCAGCGCCTCCGGGCTCAGCGGCCCGTCCGCAAGGGCTTCGGCCAGCTTCAGCTCGGCGGCGACCGCGATGGCCTGGGTCACCATGGCGCCCATCGAGAGCTCCAGCAGCGCGAACGGACCAGGTGCCATGTCCCGGGCCTGCTTCTGCAGTTCCGCACGCTGCTTTTCAAAAGCGCGGGCCACAGGCGGGGGCGGCAATTCCGGCATGAGATTCCTCCAGGGCAGTAACGCAATTCTTCGTCCCAACCGCCGGAAGGGACCCGTGACTACCACGGTATGGAAGCGACTCGCCGGGTCCTGGAGTGTGACTGGACCGCCGCTGGTTTCTTTCTGGTGCGGCTCGGTTTTCGGACTCCGACGTGTTCAACCGCGCAAATTCCGCACTCATACAAGGCCTATTTCTCGCCTATTGTTTGGGCCGGTTTCACAGCGCTGCCCTCGCCGACTACGGGGCGGTGCGGCCGACGAAGGAGAGACATGTCGAGTTCACGCAAGTCCTGGAAGAAGGCCCTCCTGGCGGCGGGCGCGGCCGGCATCCTCGCCGCGCCGATGGTCACCAGCACGGCCTCGGCCGAGACCGCGGCCACCGTCGCCACCGACGGCGCTCCGGGCACCGTCGACGTCATCGCGACCGGCCTGAAGAACGGCCGCGGCGTCACCCCGCTGTGGAACGGCGACATCCTCGTGGCCGAGTCGGGCGAGGGCCAGCCGGGCTGCGCCGTCAACGTCCAGTGCGCCGGCCCCACCGGCTCCATCCTCCGCGTCCGCAACGGCGTCTCGACGCGCGTGGTGACCGGCCTCGACTCCGTCGCCGCCGGTGCCGCCCCGGGCGCGCCGGTCGTCGGCTCCGGCCCGAACAACGTCGTCCCGTCCCCCGACGGCAACGGCTACGTGGTCATCTCCACCTTCGGCGGCTACCGCAACACCGCGGGCCGCGACGCCCTCGGCGCCAACGCCAAGACCCTGGGCACGGTCTTCCGCACCAGCGACAAGAAGGTCCTGGGCGACCTCGTCAAGCACGAGACCGACCTGAACCCCGACGGCGGCGACATCAACGCCAACGGCTTCAACTTCACCAAGAGCGGCTCCAGCATCCTGGCGACCGACGCGGCGGCCAACGACATCATCCGCATCTCGCCCGACGGCTCGGCGCCCATCTCCACCGCCTTCGTGCTGCCGAAGAACCACCTGCCCAACGGCACCGACGCCGAGGCCGTCCCGACCGGTGCGGTCACCGACTGGAACGGCGACATCTACGTCGCCGACATGAGCGGCGGCAACGTCGGCGCCGCCCGCATCTGGAAGATCGAGCCGGGCAAGCAGCCCCAGGTCCTGGTCTCCGGCCTGACCAACCTGATCGACATCTCCTTCGACTGGGACGGCGGCCTCATCGCCCTGTCGTACAGCGACACCTCGATCAACGGCGCCCCCGGCGCCAGCCGCCTGTACAAGATCAACACCTGGACCAAGTCGGTCAACGAGATCCCGACCGGCGGCAACCTCAAGCAGGCCACCGGCCTCGGCGTCAGCATCTGGGGCGACATCTACGTCACCAACAACTCGGTCGGCACCAACGGCCAGCTGGTGAAGGTCAACCGCTGAACCCCGCCCCGCTGAGTGCCGCGGCTTCCCCCCGCGCGCACTGAGCACGCCCCGCCGGTCCCCCGGGACCGGCGGGGCTTCGGCATGTCCGAAGGACGGTCCGCCCGCCCGGCGCCGACCGTCCGGCACCGCCGGCGCCCCGGGCCGCGTCCGCGGCCGTCGCGCACCGGGTGGTTTGCACCACGTGAGCGCTGGTCCCGCGCCGGTCAGCCGATGTCCGTGTGCTGTGCACCCGGTGTCCGTCCGGTGGGGGTCCGCTCAGCGGTCGCTCAACACCGACCGGAGCGAACCCCCTCCGGCAGGGGCAAATCGGCATCCTGGCCGGGCATCTACTTGCTCATCACGATGCCCATGGAGGCTGCCCGTGTCCCTTCACGCCGAGACCCCCGCCGCCGGCTCCCGGACGGGTGTGTGGTTCGTCGGGGCCCGTGGCTCTGTCGCCACCACGGCCACCGCCGGCTGCGCGGCCGTGGCGGGCGGCCTGACGCCCCCCGTCGGACTGGTCACCGAGACCTCCGCCTTCGCCGGCAGCGGGCTGCCTGCCTTGGGCTCACTGGTCTTCGGGGGCCACGACACCGCCACCGAGCCGCTGCCCAAGCGCGCCGAGGTGCTGGCCGCCCAGGGCGTGCTGCCGTCCTGGCTGCCGGCCGCCGTGGCGAGCGAGCTGGCGGCCGCCGACGCCCGCATCCGGCCCGGTGGTCCACTGCCCGGCGACACCCGCGGCTCCGAGGAGCTGATCGGCGCCTTCGCCGCCGACATGGCCGAATTCATACGGACCACGGGGGTGGACCGTGCAGTGGTCGTCAACGTGGCCTCGACCGAACCCGTACCGGGGGACGGGGTGCTGCCGCCCAGTTCCCTGTACGCTGCCGCCGCCCTGCGCGCGGGCTGTGCGTACGTGAACTTCACCCCCTCCGCGGGGCTGCACCACCCCGCCCTCGCCGAGGAGGCGGCCGCCTCCGGACTGCCGTACGCCGGCCGGGACGGCAAGACCGGGCAGACGCTGCTGCGGGCGGTGCTCGCGCCGATGTTCCACCAGCGGGCGCTCGCGGTGCGGGCCTGGTCCGGCACCAACCTGCTGGGCGGGGGCGACGGGGCGGCGCTGTCCGACCCGGCCGCCGCGGCCGCCAAGAACGCCGGCAAGGAGCGGGTGCTCGCCGACAACCTCGACACCATGCCCGAGGGCGAGGTGCACATCGACGACGTGCCGGCGCTGGGCGACTGGAAGACCGCCTGGGACCACGTCGCCTTCGACGGCTTCCTCGGCACGCGGATGGTCCTCCAGACCATCTGGCAGGGCTGCGACTCGGCGCTGGCCGCGCCGCTGGTGCTGGACCTGGTCCGGCTGGTGGCCCGGGCCGGGGAGCGCGGCCTGAGCGGCCCGCGCCCCGAACTGGCCTTCTTCTTCAAGGACCCCGACGGGCGGGCCCCGGCCGCGCTGGGCGAGCAGTACGTGGCCCTGCGGGCCTTCGGCGAGCGACTGGGAGACGTCCGATGACCACCATCCACCCCTCGGCCGCGGCCCGCGTATGGGCCTGGGCCGAGCGGCTGCGCCTCGGTCCCTCCGGCAAGGGCCGGCCGGCCGCCGCCGTGGCCGTCGTGCCGCCGATCGCCTCGCCGGCCGCGTCCACGGCCAAGGTCGACGTCGACCCGCAGGCCGCGGTCCACGCCTGGACCGAACGCCTGGGCTTCGCGGCCCCCACCGCCGCCCCTGCCGGCGTCCCGGGCAACCCGCTCGTGCCCGGGCCGCGTTCGGCCGCGGACCGTACCCGGGGCGCCGCCCCGGACCCCGGTCCTCAATCTCCCCCAGCTACCGCTGGGAGGGGCCCCCGGGACGGGCTGGATGTGCCCGCCGCCGCCCATCGTCGTGAGGCCGACCTCCCCGCTTCCGACAGCCGAAAGACGGACGGGGAGGCAAATCAAACCTCGCCGGCGCTTGAGGCGCGGGGGTTCGGGGGCGGAGCCCCTGAGACGGACGACGCGCGGATCGCCGCTGTGCGGGCCTGGGCCGCGGTGCACGGGTTCGGGAGCCCGGAGCAGGAGGTCACGGCCGCGCAGGAGGCCAAGGCTCCGCAGGGGCCCGGTGCACGGGCCAAGGCGTGGGCCGAACTGCTGCGGGTGCCGGCCGTGTTCAGCGTGCCCGGCGACGCCCTCGCCGGAGCCGCCGCGGCCGGGGTCCGCTCCGGCCGCGGCACCGGCTGGGCGGTGGCCGCCTCCCTGTGCCTGTACGAGGCCGGCATGGCCCTCAACGACTGGGCCGACCGAGACGAGGACGCCCTCGCCCGCCCGCACCGCCCGCTGCCCTCCGGGCGGATCCGCCCCGGCGCGGCCCTCGGCGCGGCCGGTGCGCTGACCGCCGCGGGCCTGGCCCTGGCGGCCCGGGCCGGCCGTCCGGCGCTGGCCGTGGCCGCCCCGCTGGCCGCGACCGTCTGGGCGTACGACCTGGGCCTGAAGCACACCAAGGCCGGTCCGGCCGCCATGGCCGCCGCCCGCGGCCTGGACCTCGCGCTCGGCGCCGCCGCCGCGGCCGGCAAGGACGCCTTCGACGGGCCCGGCCCGGTGATCTCCGCCGCGGCCCTGGCCACCCACACGTACGCCGTCACGATGGTCTCCCGCCGGGAGGCCGAGGGCGGCTCCTCCGTCGCCCCGCTGGCGGCCCTCGGCACCGCCACCCTGCTGGCCACCTTCGTCAGCAGCTGTCCCAACCCGGGCGAGCTCGACGGCCCGGTCGGACCGCGCGCGGTCGCCAAGGACTTCATCGCCCGCTTCGGCCCCACCGAGGCCGTCCGGGTCGCGATGGCCGCCGCCTACTGGGGCACCTTCGCCAAGCCGCTCTTCCACGCGGTGCTCAACCCCTCGCCGCCGCTGACCCAGCAGGCCGTCGGCGCCGGCATCCGCGCCATGATCCCGCTCCAGGGCGCCCTGATGGCCCGCGCCGGCGCGCCGCGGGCCGCCCTGGTCTCGGCCGCGCTGGCGCCGCTGTGCGCCAAGCTGGCCAGGAAGGTGAGCACCACATGAGCACCGCCGCCCCGCTGCGGTTCGGCTACGGCACCAACGGCCTGACCGACCTGCGCATCGACGACGCCCTCGCGGTGCTCGCCGACCTCGGCTACGACGGGGTCGGGCTCACCCTCGACCACATGCACCTCGACCCGATGGCCCCGGACCTGGCCGCCCGCACCTCGCGGATCGCCCGCCGGCTCGGCGAACTGGGCCTGACCGCCACGGTGGAGACCGGCGCCCGCTACGTCCTGGACCCGCGCCGCAAGCACGGCCCCACGCTGCTCGACGCCGACGAGGACGCCCGCTGGTCCCGGATCCGGCTGCTGGTGCGGGCCGTGCGGATCGCCGCCGACCTCGGCGCGCACGCCGTGCACTGCTTCAGCGGCGTGCTGCCGGCCGGCGAGCACGCCGACGACGGCTGGAAGCGGCTCGCGGAGGGCCTGGGCCCGGTCCTGGACGCCGCCGAGGAGGCCGGCGTACCGCTGGCCATCGAGCCCGAGCCGGGCCACCTGCTGGAATCCCTCGCCGACTTCCACCGGCTGCGCGCCGACCTGGGCGACCCGGCCCTGCTGGGCCTGACCCTCGACATCGGGCACTGCCAGTGCCTGGAGCCCGCCTCCCCGGCCGACTGCGTCCGGGAGGCGGCGCCCTGGCTGCGGCACGTCCAGATCGAGGACATGCGGCGCGGGGTCCACGAGCACCTGCCGTTCGGCGAGGGCGAGATCGACTTCCCGCCGGTGCTGGCGGCCCTGGCCGCCACCGGCTACACGGGGCTGACCGTCGTCGAGCTGCCCCGCCACTCCCACGCCGGCCCCGAAATGGCCGCGCACTCCCTGCGGTTCCTGCGCGATGGAGCGAAGCGATGACCACCCTGTACGCCGAGTACGCGGCCCCGGACCGGGCCACCACACCCCTGGAGGCGGAGCTCGACGCGGACGGCCGCAGCTGGCTCGCGGCGGCCGCCGCCGACGCCCGCTGGGAGCTGCGCTTCGCCGAGGCCGGCCGCCGCACCACCGCCCCGGACGCGGCCCGGGTGCTGCTGCTGGCGGCGGTGGCGCCAGACGCCGCCACCGTCGTACGGCTCTACCGGCAGGGCACCGCCGCCGAGCGGCGGGCCGTCCTGCGCGCCCTGCCCCACCTGGACCTGGCCCCCGCCGACGGGGTGCCGCTGGTCGAGGACGCGCTGCGGGCCAACGACACGCACCTGGTGGCCGCCGCGGTCGGCCCCTACGCGGCCCGGCACCTGGACCCGCACGCCTGGCGGCACGCGGTCCTCAAGTGCCTCTTCGCTGGCGTGCCGGTGGCGGCCGTGGCCGCCCTGGCCGGCCGGGCCGCCGGCGACGGCGAACTGCGCCGGATGCTGACCGACTTCGCCGCCGAGCGCACCGCCGCCGGGCGGCCGGTGCCGGAGGACCTGCGGCACGTGCTCAACCTGACCAGCGAGGAGCTGTAAATGCGTATCTTCGACCCGCACATCCACATGAGCTCGCGCACCACCGACGACTACCAGGCCATGTACGCGGCCGGGGTGCGGGCCGTGGTCGAACCGTCCTTCTGGCTGGGTCAGCCGCGCACCTCGCCGCAGTCGTTCTTCGACTACTTCGACGCCCTCCTGGGCTGGGAGCCCTTCCGCGCGGCGCAGTACGGGATATCCCACCACTGCACCATCGCGCTCAACCCCAAGGAGGCCAACGACCCGCGCTGCACCCCGGTCCTGGAGGAGCTGCCCCGCTACCTCGTCAAGGACCAGGTCGTCGCGGTCGGCGAGATCGGCTACGACTCGATGACCCCGGCCGAGGACACCGCGATGGGCGTCCAGCTGGAGCTGGCCGCCGAGTACGGCCTGCCGGCCCTGGTGCACACCCCGCACCGGGACAAGCTCGAGGGCCTGCGCCGCACCGTCGACGTGGTCCGCGAGTCGGCCCTGGGCATCGAGCGGGCCCTGCTGGACCACCTGAACGAGGGCACCGTCAAGGAGGCCAAGGACAGCGGCGCCTGGCTCGGCTTCTCCGTCTACCCCGACACCAAGATGGACGAGGAGCGCATGGTCGCCGTCCTCAAGGAGTACGGGCCGGAGAAGGTGCTGGTGAACTCCGCCGCCGACTGGGGCAAGAGCGACCCGCTCAAGACCCGCAAGGTCGGCGAGGCGATGCTGGCCGCCGGCTTCGACGAGGACACCGTTGACCTGGTCCTGTGGCGCAACCCGGTCGCCTTCTACTCGCTGAGCGGGCGGCTGCGCCTGGACGCCCCCGAGGCCCCGGCCGGCGCCACCCACGAGGGCAACTCCATCCTGCGCGGGGCCCCCAAGGGCGCCGACGCGGCCGCCCCCGCCGTTCCCGTCGGGGTGTAGCGCGGTGCGCTTCCGCCATCACGACGGCACGACCGTCCACCTCGCGTACTGCACCAACGTGCACCCGGCCGAATCCCTGGACGGCGTGCTGGCCCAGCTGGGCGCGTACTGCGAGCCGGTGCGCCGGCGGCTGGGCCGGGAGCGCCTGGGCATCGGGCTGTGGCTGGCCGTGGACGCCGCCCGCAGCCTCGACGCCGACCCGCGCGCCCTGGCCGGGCTGCGCGCCGAGCTCGAGCGCCGGGGCCTGGAGGTCGTCACCCTCAACGGCTTCCCCTACGAGGGCTTCGGCGCCGAGCAGGTCAAGTACCGCGTCTACCGGCCCGACTGGGCCGAGCGGGAGCGCCTGGAGTACACCCTGGCGCTGGCCCGGGTACTGGCCGCACTGCTTCCCGAGGACGCGGCGGAGGGCACCATCTCCACCCTGCCGCTGGCCTGGCGCACGGTCCACGACGAGCAGCGCGCGGCCCGCGCGCACGCCGCCCTGGCCGAGCTCGGCGGCCGCCTCGACGACCTGGCCGAGGCCACCGGCCGCTCGATCCGGGTGGCGCTGGAGCCGGAACCGGGCTGCGCGGTGGAGACCACCGCCGAGGCGATCGGGCCGCTGACGGCGATCGGCCACGAGCGGATCGGCATCTGCGTGGACACCTGCCACCTGGCCACCTCCTTCGAGGAGCCGGCCGGGGCGCTGGCCGCGCTGGCCGCCGCCGGGGTGCCGGTCGTCAAGAGCCAGCTGTCGGCCGCCCTGCACGCCGAGCACCCCGGCCGGCCCGAGGTGCGCGAGGCGCTGGCCGCCTTCGCCGAGCCGCGGTTCCTGCACCAGACCCGCACCCGGGCCGCCGACGGGCTGCGCGGCACCGACGACCTGGGGCCCGCGCTGGCCGGCGGGGCGCTGCCCGACACCGGCCCCTGGCGCTCGCACTTCCACGTGCCGCTGCACGCCGCCCCGGCCGCCCCGCTGACCTCCACCCTGCCGGTCCTGAAGGAGGCCCTGGGGTCGCTGGTCGGCGGCGAGCGCCCGCTGACCCGCCACCTCGAAGTGGAGACGTACACCTGGCAGGCGCTGCCGCCCGCGCTGCGCCCGCACACCGACGAGCAGCTCGCCGACGGCATCGCCGCCGAACTGCTGCTCGCCCGCGACCTGCTGACCGACCACGGCCTGAAGGAACTGCCTTGAGCCCCGACGCGAGCCCGCACTCCGACGCACGTCCCGCCCCGCTGCTGGTCCTGGACGTGGTGGGCCTCACCCCCCGGCTGCTGGAGCACATGCCGAACCTGGCGGCCCTGGCCGACGCGGGCTCCAGCGCCCCGCTGGCGACCGTGCTGCCCGCGGTCACCTGCTCCGTGCAGGCCACCTTCCTGACCGGCGCCACCCCCGCCGAGCACGGCATCGTCGGCAACGGCTGGTACTTCCGGGAGCTGGGCGAGGTGCTGCTGTGGCGGCAGAGCCACGAGCTGATCGAGGGCGAGCGGGTCTGGGACGCGGCCCGCCGCGCGCACCCCGGTTACACGGTCGCCAACGTCTGCTGGTGGTACGCGATGGGCGCGGACACCGACTGGACGGTCACCCCGCGGCCGGTCTACTACGCCGACGGCCGCAAGGAGCCCGACTGCTACACCCGGCCGGCGGCCCTGCACGACGAACTGACCGCCAAGCTCGGCACCTTCCCGCTCTTCACCTACTGGGGCCCCACCGCCGGCCTGCCCTCCAGCGAGTGGATCATCGGGGCGACCCGGCACCTCATGGCGACCCGGGACCCCGACCTCACCCTGGCCTACCTGCCCCACCTCGACTACGACCTCCAGCGCTTCGGCCCCGACGACCCGCGCTCGCACCGGGCCGCCGCCGAGCTGGACGCGGCGATCGGCCCGCTGCTGGCCGACGCCTACGCCCAGGGCCGCACCGTGGTCGCGCTGTCCGAGTACGGCATCACCAACGCCCGCCGGCCCGTCGACATCAACCGGGCGCTGCGCCGGGCCGGCCTGCTGGAGGTGCACACCCAGGACGGCATGGAGTACTTGGACCCGCACGCCTCCCGGGCCTTCGCCGTCGCCGACCACCAGATCGCGCACGTCTACGTCCGCCGCCCCGAGGACCTGGCCGCCACCCGGGAGGCGCTGGCCGGGCTGCCGGGCCTGGCGGCCCTGCTGGACGAGGACGGCAAGAAGGCCAACGGCCTGGACCACCCCCGCTCCGGCGAGCTGGTGGCCCTCGCCGAGCCGGACGCCTGGTTCACGTACTACTACTGGCTCGACGACGCCATGGCGCCGGACTTCGCGCAGCTGGTGGAGATCCACCGCAAGCCCGGCTACGACCCCGCCGAGCTCTTCATGGACCCCAACGACCCGTACGTGAAGCTGAAGGCGGGCCGCGCGCTGGCGCGCAAGAAGCTCGGCCTGCGCTACCGGATGGCGGTGGTCCCGCTCGATCCGGAACCGGTGCGCGGCAGCCACGGCCGGCTGCCCGCCGACCCGGCCGACGGCCCGCTGCTGCTGTGCTCGCGCCCCGGCGCGGTGGCCGCGACGGTCGCCGCCACCGAGGTCAAGGGCCTCCTGCTGGACCTCGCCGGCCTGCCCGCCGCGACGCCGCTGCGCGCCGTGGCGGGGTAGCGGGCCCCTGGTCGCGCCCCCGCCGGCCCGTTCGCAAAAGGGCGAACGGGCCGGCGGCCGCTCCTCCTCGCCGAGGCGGTGGACGCGTAGCTCGTGCCCGCGCCCGACAGGCAGCCGCTCCGACGCCGCAGCTCGGACGACGGTGAGTCAGATCACCGGGGGGCGTCCCAGTCGGGTCATCCGCCATACGGTCCGCCACCGCATGGGCCGTCGGGGCGGGCAGGGCACCCGTACGCCTTCGAAGAAGCCGGCCCACCAGGCGGTCAGGCCCGACAGCGGTGGCCGCTGCGCGAGCGTGTACGCGGCCCATGCCCCCAGGTAGACCGGGACCAGGACGGCCGGCAGGTGTCGTTTGGCCAGCCAGACCCGGTTGCGGCCGGTGTTGCGGTAGTACACCGCGTGCCGGGAGGCCTCGGTGCGTGGGTGTTGCAGCACCATGTCGGCCCGGTAGTCGATGTCCCAGCCGGCGTCCAGGGCCCGCCAGGCGAAGTCGGTTTCCTCATGGGCGTAGAAGAACGGGGCGGGGAAGTCGCCGACCTGGTCGATCACGCTCATGCGGATGGCGTGGCCGCCGCCGAGGAAGGTGGTCACCGGCCCGGACGCCATGGGGTTCTTGCCGCCCAGTCGGGGGACGTGACGGCGCTGACTGGCTCCGGTCTCGTCCGCGATGCGGAAGCCGGCGACGCCCAGGCGCGGCCTGGCGGCGAAGGCTTCCCGCACCAGGCGGAAGGTGTCGGTGCGGGGCAGCAGCCCGTCGTCGTCCAGGACCACCACGACGTCCACGCCGCCCCTTTCGCGCAGCCATGCCACGCCGGCGTTGCGGCCGCCGGGGATGCCCAGGTTCTCCGGCAGCTCGACGCCGTCGACGCCGTCGGGCAGCGGGGGGAGGGGCACGCCCTGACCGAGGATGACGACGGTGGCCGGGTCTCCTTCCTGGGCGGCGACCGAGGCGAGGAGGTCTGCCAGTTCTGCGGGCCGATCGCCCATGGTCAGGACCACGACCCCGATCTTCGGCATGGTGCTGTTGTTCCTTTCAGGTGCTGAGCAGTTCGGTGGCGCGCTGGTTCAGGCCTGCCGCGCCGCTCACGCCGCGCTTGCGATAGCCGGCCGTCACGGACTGGATCCCCCGGAGGGCCTTGCGGTTGCGGTCGGAGGCCGCGCCGCCCATGAAGTCCAGGGCCTTGGCCCACAGGCCCACGGCTTCTTCGTACCGGTGCTGTCCGGCCACCGAGCGGCCGAGGTCGGCCATGGTCAGGCCGTGCTTGAGCTGGTAGGTGTCCGGGGTGCGGCCTGCCAGGGACCGCCGGTAGTGCCGTTCCGCGGCGGTGTGGTCCTTCAGCAGGGTGAGCGTCTTGCCGATGTGGGAGGCGACCGTGGCAGTCACCGGGCCTGACGCAGCGGCGTAGGCCGGGACGGCCTCGCGGGTGTCGGTCACCGCGTCCTCGGCGGCCAGCAGCGCCCGTGCCGCCCTGGCGCCCTGCCCGTTGGCACCGTACGCCCGGGCGCACGTCACCAGCAGCAGAGCCTCGGTCTGCCGGTCGATCTTCCCCACCGCCCGGAACGTGGCGGCGACCGCCTCGTGGTCGTAGGCCAGCGGCAGGCCGACAGCGGCGGCCGTGAAGGCGGCGCCGAGGAAGGCGCGGCGATGTTGCATGACGGACCTCCCGAGATCGGCGACGGCGGCCAGCGGATCGGCTTCCAGGGCCGCGCCCTCGGCAGCGGAGCCTAGACCGATCTCGGCGACCGTCACGCGCCGCTTCATCCTGCGGGTGAGGGCTTCAGCGAGGTAGAGCGGAGTCTGTCCGGAAGGGGTGCCGCCGGCGACCCAGTAGGCGATGGCGGACGGTCCGGTGCTCAGCTTCTGGCCGGCCTCGGCTGCAACGGAGCGGATCTCCCTGGCCAGCGACAACGTCCAGACCGGCAGCATGATCACCCTCGGACCGGGCATCGCCGTCGGCCGGCACTCCGTCATCGCGGCGAGCGTCTGCCTGGGCAGTAGCGTCATCCCCGCCGGCAGCGTCGTCCGCTCCGCCACACCCGAGGCGGTGATCGAACCCCGCCGCATGTGAGTGGGTGCCGCTGACCGGTCCGCACGGTGACGCGGACGACGCTCGCCGGGGCGGCCGCCCCGGTGCCGCGGGTTGCCCGCCGCTGCCGGCGCCGGCCTCCGGCGCAGGCCCCGTCCCGGCCACGAGGCCGTGGCTGTGAGCAGTGCCTTCGCCCCTGTGCAGCCCGTTCACGATCAAGGGTGACGGCCGCTTCGAGTGGCCGTCATCGGGCGCCTCCAGCAACTGTCCAGCAGCGCTCTGGGGGTGGTCCAGAGCACGGTCTGAGGATCGACAGGTGTAGTTCTGCTGTGGCCGAGAAGACGCCAAAGGGGTCCCTGCCCGTGAAGAAGATGCCTTCGCCGGCCGCGCTGTCCGAGCGCGCCGGTCGGATTTCCGAGCGCACCCGCGCCGAGAACTGGAAGAAGCCTCCGCGCCGCATCGAGAAGTCGGAGTGCATCACGTGCGACACGTGCCTGCGCGCCTGCCCCGAGGAGTTCGGGGCCATCTTCGATCGCGGCCTCGACGTGGTGATCATCCCTGAGCTGTGCTCGGGCTGCCCCGCGTGCGTCCTCGAGTGCCCCGTCGACTGCATCTACATCGACGAGGACTGGAGCCCCACCGACGACTCGATGTGGAACCACATCGAGCTGACCGCCGAGGGCACGTCATGAGCGCCCCCAACGAGCGCGGCCGCACCCGCCGC
Organism: Streptomyces sp. NPDC089919; assembly: GCF_040684615.1. Taxonomy (NCBI): domain Bacteria; kingdom Bacillati; phylum Actinomycetota; class Actinomycetes; order Kitasatosporales; family Streptomycetaceae; genus Streptomyces; species Streptomyces sp. NPDC089919. The sequence goes on along the minus strand of NZ_JBFBGK010000012.1, from coordinate 49,128 downwards.
CAGATCAACGCCGAGAAGCGGATCAGCCGCCGGCCCAGCCGGCTCGGCACCATCGCCGGCGCCACCCGCAAGCCCGACCGCGAGGCCGAGCCCGACGCCGGTTTCCCGGGCCTCCTCAAGCGCGCCTGGCTGCGCGCCGGGGAGGAAGCCGAGCTGCGCGACTTCGTCGAGTCGCTGCTGACCCTCGACGGCTACGTCCCCGCCGACGTCCAGCTGCGCGCCCTGTCCACCACGGACGAGGCCGCGCTCAAGGCCCTGACCGGTCTGAGCTGGCGCGCCGAGGACCCGGCGGCCGAGGCCCCGTACGTCGGCGAGAACCCCGACGAGGTCCTGCACCTGGGCGAGATCGGCCTCTCCACCAGCGGCCGCATCCTGCTCAGCGTCCCCTCGCAGGGGCCGCTCGCCCCGGAGAAGCTGGTCGGCGGCATCCGCCGGGTGCCGTGGACCCGCGCCACCGTCGCCGCGTACCAGCAGGAGCTGGAGCGGATCGCCGCCCGCACCGCCGAGTCCGTGGCCGACGCCCGGCTGTGGCTCGCCAAGCAGGGCCCCGACGGCCGCTTCGAGCTGCTGGAGCAGGCCAAGGAAGCGGCCCTGCGCAACGCGCCGTTCGTCCTCTACCAGGACGAGAAGCTGTACACGAACTTCCGCGAGCAGAACACGCTCGCCGGCAAGACCCTGTGGCCGGGCCACCCCGACTGCGCGCTCAGCAGCCTGCAGAACCTGCCGCTGCCGCTGTGGTCCGACCACGACGTGCAGGTCGTCGTCTGCATCACGCTGCTGATCCGCTCGGCCGGCCCCGGCCGCGTCGAGGAGGCCAACGGCACCCAGCTGTCGGTCGACCACCTCGGCCACATGCTGGAGCGGGTCCGCACCGGCTACAACGGCATCCCCGGCGGCACCGAGGTGGCCCCGGCCGCCTCCGGCACCGTCCAGGACCTCAGCGACCTCGCGCTCGCCCTCAAGGCCCGCCGCCAGGTCGTCATGACCGAGGGCAGCGCCCAGCTGTACCGCGAGATCCACAGCGCCCTCATGCACAAGATCGAGCGGGTCGCCGAGGCCCCGGCCGAGGGCGCCGCCGCCCACGACGCCGCCCTCGCCGCCCGCCTGACGGAGCGGCTGCCGCTGACCGGCGCCACCCTCGCCGAGGTCGGCGCCGACCTGGCGGCGAACCCCGGCTGGCTGGCCGAGCCGCACGCCGGCTTCGGCACCGGCCTGGAGTCGCTGGTCTACGAGGCGGTGGCCGCCGCGGCCGAGGTCTTCGAGGCCGACTTCGCCATGAGCCGCGGCATGCGCTCGCTGCCCGGGCTGATCGAGGCGCTGCGCGCCGAGGCCTGGGCGGACCTGGTCGACTGGGACATCACCAACTTCTTCTGCTGCGTGGTGCCCGGCCCCAACGCCCGCCGGCACTTCGGCGACTCGCTCGCCGCGGTGGCCGACACCGCCTGGGCGATGTCCTCCCGGATGCAGTACAACTCCTGGCACTTCGTCCCGGGCAACGGGCCGCGCACCCCCGAGGTCGTCGCCCGCGACCACTTCGTGCCGCCGGTCATCCCGGACATCGCCTTCTACTCCGACCAGCACCACCACGGTCACGTCAACAACAAGGTCCGCTTCACGGTCCGCTCCCCGCAGTCCGTCGACATCGACGGGCAGCGCTTCAACGGGTTCATGGACCTGCGCCTGCTGCGCTGCGACGGCACGCCGTACAACGAGCAGGACATGATCGCCGCCCACCGGGTGTCGGCCTTCGTCGCCCACGCCACCACCCTGGCCGCGGAGATGGCCGCGGCCGGCCGCGAGTTCGAGGTCACCGCCTTCGACTCCGCCTGGCACTGGACGGCCGTCACGGGCGCCGAGCCCACCCAGGGCACCGGGGACGGGCCGGTCCGCCGTGCGTCCTGACGCCCACGGCGGGCCCCGCGCCCCACGCCGCTGAAGGGAGAGCCGATGAACGCCCGTGGCCTGGCCCACACCAAGCACCTGCTGCGCAGGGGCGAGCTGTCCGTGCTGGAGCACGTCCAGTCCGTCCTGACCGCGATCCACGAGCAGGACGTGCTGGGCGCGTACGTCGCGGTCGCGGGCGACTCGGCCCTCCGGGCGGCGGAAGCGGCCGACGCCCGCATCCGGGCGCGCGGCGTCGAGGCGTGGTGGGACATGCCGCTGCTGGGGGTGACCGTCTCGGTCAAGGACCTCCTGCAGACCCGCGACCTGCCCACCACCCGCGGCTCCCTGCTGCCCAACGACCGTCCCCGCGAGGACGCCCCGGCGGTGGCGCGGCTGCGCGCCGCCGGGGCGGTCGTGGTCGGCAAGACCACCACCTCCGAGTACGGCTGGAGCGCGTCCACCGTCGGCCGCCTCGCCCCGCCCACCCGCAACCCGTACGACCCGCGGCTGTCCGCCGGCGGGTCCAGCGGCGGGGCCGGGGCGGCGGTGGCCGCCGGGCTGTGCGACGGCGCGCTGGGCACCGACGGCTCCGGCTCCATCCGCATCCCGGCCGCCTTCTGCGGCGTGGTCGGCTACAAGCCGTCCTTCGGCCGGGTCCCCTACTACCGGGGCGGCGCCGAACGGCTGGCCCACCAGGGCCCGCTGGCCCGGTCCGTCGCCGACGCCGCGCTGCTGGGCCAGGTCATCTCGGGACCGCACCCCGACGACCCGGACTCCGGCCTCGGCTCCCTGGACGCCCCGCGCGACCTGCGGGCGCTGCGGATCGGCTGGATCGAGTACCAGGGCACCACCGACGAGGTCCGCAAGGTCACCGAGCGGGCCAAGGACGCGCTGGCCGCCCAGGGCCACCGCATCGAGCACGTCGAGGTGCGCTGCAACGACATCTACCCCGCGCTGGTCGACATCGTCGCCGCCTCCGAGGCCGCCGGCACCCCGCCGGAGCACGAGGAGTTCATCGACCAGGGCCGCCTGGAGGTCGTCCGGCACGGCCGGACCGTCAGCGGCGCCGCCGTGATGCGCGCCGAGGAGGTCCGCCAGTCGCTGCGCACCACCTTGCGCTCGGTCATGGACCGCTACGACCTGCTGGCCATGGCGACCGTGCCCGAGGAGCCCTTCGAGGCCGGGGCCATCGGGCCGGCCTGGGCGGCCGACCCGCGCGACCTGCTGTGGCTGGCCTGGGCGCCGGCCTCGTACCCCTTCAACATGACGGGCCAGCCGGCCGTCTCGCTGCCCGCCGGGCTCACCGCCTCCGGGCTGCCGGCCGGGGTCCAGCTCGTCGCCCCGGTGGGCGCCGACGACCTGGTCCTGACCGTCGCCCGGCGGCTGGAGGAGGAGCTGGGCCCGCTGCCCGCCCCGCCCCCCGCTCTCACCGCGCTCTCCCTCGCCGAAAGGACCAGCTGAACCATGTACGCCAGGTCATGGTCGACCCCCGCCGTCGAGGGCAGCGTGGGGAGCCATTCCTTCGTCGCCGGGCACGGCCTGTGGACCGAGGAGCAGACGGCCGCCGCCGCGCAGATCGAAGCCGGCCTGGGCGAGCTGGACTTCGTCCGCCTGGTCTTCGGCGACCCGCACGGCCTGGTCCGCATGAAGACGCTGACCGCCCGCGCCTTCGCCGGGGTGCTGCGCAACGGCATGAACTTCAGCCCGGGCCCCTTCCTGAAGGACACCGCCTGCACCACCGCCGTCAACTACCGGGCCGACGAGCCCGGCATCGGCGTCGAGGAGATCGCGGGCCTGGGCAACTTCGTGCTGGTCCCCGACCCGCTGACCTTCCTGCCGCTGCCCGGCGACGGCCCGCGCACCGCCTGGGTCATCGGCGACGAGTACCTGCGCGACGGCACCCCGCACCCGCTGTCCTCCCGCGGCGTGCTGCGCCGCACCCTGGCCCGGTACGCCGACCGCGGGCTGGCCCCCGTCCTCGGCCTCGAGGTCGAGTGGTACCTGACCCGCCGGCTCGACGACGACCCGGGCAACGCCGGCAACGGCTTCGGCCGCCAGGGGCCCGCGCCCCGCGTCGCCGCCATGAACTCCGGCTTCCAGTTCAACTGGGAGTCCGCCTACGACTCGGTCGCCCACCTCACCGACCCGCTCGCCCTGGACCTGCTGCGGCTCGGCCTGCCGCTGCGCTCCATGGAGCACGAGATGGGCCCCGGCCAGGTCGAGACCACCTTCGACCCCATGTCGGCGCTGGACACCGCCGACGCCATGCTGCTGCTGCGCACCTACACCAAGCAGTGGTGCGCCCGCCGCGGCCACCACGCCTCCTTCATGTCGCTGCCGCTGATCGACGGCGCCGACCCCAGCGGCTGGCACCTGAACCAGTCCGTGGTGGAGAGCGCCACCGGCCGCAACATCTTCAGCGCCGAGGGCCCCGCCACCGGCATGTCCCCGAACAGCAAGGCCTACTCCGAGGGCCTGCTGGACTGGCTGCGCGACCTGTTCATCCTCTCCGTGCCCTCCGTCAACGGCTACCACCGCCTGGGCACCGGCCACGCGCTGTCGCCCACCAAGGTCGGCGTGAGCCTGGAGTCGCGCACCGCGATGCTGCGGATCGTCGGCAGCGGCAACGGCGCGCACATCGAGAACCGCATCGGCGAGCCCTGCGCCAACCCGTACCTGAACATCGCCGCCCAGCTCTTCGCCGGGCTGGAGGGCCTGGACGGCCCCTCGGGGGCGGCGGCCGACGGCCCCCGCGAGGGCTCGGACACCGTCCCGCAGTCCCTGCGCGAGGCCCTGGAGGCCTTCCGCACCGGGCGGGCCGCACAGCTGCTGGGCGGGCCGCTGGCCACCGTCCTCACCAAGGTCAAGGAGAGCGAGGTGCGCCGCTACGAGGCCTGGGCGCTGGGCGCGTCCCCGGTGCCGGGCCAGGTCACCGAATGGGAGCAGCGCGAGTACTTCGCGGCCTTCTGACCCCCGGCCGGCGCCGCCGTGCCGGGAGGCCGGCCCGGCGCCGGTCCCGGCCGGGCCCGGTCTCCCTCACCGGCCCGCCCGCCCGTGTCCCACCGTTCCCTCCGACGAAGGCCTGTGATGATCCCTCGTTTCACGCTCCCCGAGATGGCGGCGCTCCTCTCGGACGAATTCCGCTACGAGACCTACGTACGCGTCGAGATCCTCGCCACCGAGGCCCAGGTCAAGCTGGGCCGGGTGCCCGCCGAGGTGCTGGACGACATGCGCCGGGCGCCCGTCCCGACGCCCGAGAAGGTCATCGAGATCCAGCGGCAGCGCGACCACGAGGTGCTGTCCTTCCTGGCCGCCTACTGCGAGGACATGCCCGAGTCCTCGGCCCGCTGGGTGCACCTCGGCATGACCAGCTACGACCTGGTCGACACGGCCCTCGGCCACATCCTGGCCGGCGCCTCCGACGTGCTGATCACCGCCGTCGAGCGGCTGCGCCGGGTCCTGACCGACCGGGCCGCCGAGCACTGGGACACCCCCACCGTCGGCCGCACCCACGGCATCCACGCCGAGCCCACCACCTTCGGCCACAAGCTCGCCGGCTTCGCCTTCGCGATCGACCGCTCGCTGGCCCGCCTGCGGGCCGCCCGCGAGGCCGTGGCCGTGGGCACCGTCTCCGGCTCGGTCGGCACGTACGCGCTGATCGACCCGGCCGTGGAGGCCTACGTCTGCCAGGAGCTGGGCCTGGGCATCGAGCCCTGCCCCAGCCAGGTCGTCGCCCGCGACCGGCACGCCCAGCTGATCCAGGCCGTCGCCCTGCTCGGCGCCTGCGTCGAGCAGATCGCCCTGGAGTTCCGGCTGCTGCAGCGCACCGAGGTCCGCGAGGTCGAGGAGCGCCGCACCGCCGCCTACCAGGGCTCCAGCGCCATGCCCCACAAGGCCAACCCGTCCGGCAGCGAGATGCTGGTGGGCCTGGCCCGGCTGCTGCGCGGGTACGCCACCACCGTCCTGGAGGACGTCGCGCTCTGGCACGAGCGGGACATCGCCCACCAGGCCGTGGAGAAGGTCGTGCTGCCCGACGCGCTGACCGTCGCCCACTTCCAGGTCACCAAGGCCGCGGACATGATCGAGAACCTGCACGTGGACACCGGCCGGATGCGCGCCGGCATCGACCACACCAACGGCCTCGTGTGGAGTTCGTCCGTCCTGGTAGAGCTCCTGGAGCGGGGCGTGGAGCGGGAGCAGGCCTACCGCGCCGTCCAGGCCGCCGCCCGCCGCACCGCCGAACAGGGCGAGAACTTCGCCGACGCGCTGCGCGCGGAGGGCATCGAGACGGCTCCCCGCCGTCCCGAGGACTTCCTCGTCAACCACCATGTCATCCACAACCGGCTGGAGGAGCTGCGCGAGCAGGCGGGCTGAACCCGCCGGGCGACCGCACTCCCCCCGCCCCAACCACCACGGAGTCAGATCATGAGCTGGGCCGAGAACGCCGCCACCTTCCTGAAGAACGACCACGTGATGCTGACCCCGCTCAGCGCGCCCGACCGCGAGGACATCCGCGCCGTCGCCATGGACCCCGACATCTGGCGCTACTTCACCGTCACCGTCGGGGACGACGCGGACTTCGAGAAGTTCTTCGACTCGAACCTCGCCGAGCACCGGGCCGGCCGCCGCGCCGTGTACGTGATCCGCGACCGCAAGACCGGCAAGGTCGCGGGCAGCATGAGCCTGCTGAGCTTCGCCGAGAAGGACCGCCGCCTCGAGATCGGCGCCTCCTGGCTCGGCAAGGACTTCCGCGGCCAGGGCGTCAACCACTGGGCCAAGTACGCCCTGCTCAAGCACGCCTTCGAGACCCTGGAGGCGGAGCGCGTCGAGTTCAAGACCGACGTCCTCAACCTCCAGGCCCGCAAGGGGCTCGCCAACATCGGCGCCACCGAGGAAGGCGTGCTGCGCAGCTTCAACTACATGCCCGGCGGCCGCCGCCGCGACGCGGTCTTCTACAGCATCCTGCGCGCCGAGTGGCCCCAGGTCGAGAAGCTGCTCCTGGAGGGTCCGAAGCCGAAGACGGCCTCGGCATGAGAGTCCACCCCAGCGGGCTCGTCCAGCTGGCCGGCACGCCCCGCGAGCTCGGCCGCGCCCACGGCGCGGCCCTCGCGGGGCCCCTGCGGGAGTTCCTGGACGACGGCCTGGCCCGGCTCAACCACCTCAGCGACCAGCCGCTGACCCTGGCCGGGCTGCGGCCCTCGATCGAGGTCTACCGGGCCGAGGTCCGCGCCGCCCTGCCCGACCTCGCCGAGGAGGTGACCGGCCTTGCGGAGGGCGCCGGGCTCACCGAGGACGAGGGCTGGCTGCTCCAGCTGCGCCGCGAGGTCCTGGGGTACACGGGCGTGCCCGCCACCGGCGACTGCTCCTCGTACGCCCGTACCTGCCCCAAGTGCGTGCCGGTGCTGGCCCAGACCGTCGACCAGCCCGGCAACCTCGACACCCACATCAACGTGCTGCGGGTGGCCAAGGACGGCTCGCCGCGCCGGGTGCTGGTGCTCAGCTTCGCCGGACTCCTGGGATTCATGGGGCTCAACAGTGACGGGCTCGCGATCGGCTTGAACCTCGTCACCGACGGGATCTGGCGCCCGGGCGTCCCGCCGTACATGGCGCTGCGCCACCTCCTGGACAGTGCGAAGGACGTGGGGGAGGCGCTGGAGGTGCTGGCCGGGCTGAGGCTGTCCAGCTCCCGGAACCTGATCATGTGCGACCGCGACCGGGTGGTGTTCGTCGAGGCGCAGGGCACCGAGCTGCGCGTCACCGAGCCCCGCACCCAGCGGGCCGCCCACACCAACCACTACCTGCACCCGGACTTCACCGGCCAGGACCGGCAGACGCCCTTCGACCGGATCTCCTCCGACGCCCGGCTGGAGGCCGCGGCCACCGGGCTGGCCGCCCTGCCCATACAGGCGGGCGCCGAGGAGCACTTCGACGTGCTGTGCAAACCCCCGCTGTGCATCCCGGACGACGGGAACATCCGGATGGAGCGCACGGTCGCCGCCGCGGTCCTCCTCCCGGTCGCCGGCGAGCTGCACCTGCGGCCCGGGGACCCCTCCCTGTCGGACACGAAGGTGTTCACCGTCTAGGACGCTGCATCAGGACTCGACCGCCGGTGGGTAGCTTCGTCGCTGGGACGCGCCCCGGTCCGGTCCGACCGGGGTGCACGCCAGGTCCCGCCGACGCACGCCCCCGGTGCCGACGACCGGGCGTGCAGGACTCACGGGGGAGGCATGACTCAGATTCCGTCGCAGGCGCTGCTCGAGCCCCATATATCCGTCCCGATATCCGTCCCACCCGCCCCGCACCCGATCCGGCTGGTCAAGGACGGGGTGCCGGGCGGGTCGCCGGGCGTTCCGGTCCGCACCGCCTCGGTGCCGGCGGGCCGGCGCATCCTGGTCGTGGACGGGGAGGCGGACATGGCCGACTCCCTGGTCACCCAGCTGCGCCGGCACGGCCACGAATCCATCGGGGTCAAGCGCGGCAGCGCGGCCCTCCAGGCGTACGAGGACGTGGACCTGGTCCTGCTCGACCTGGAACTGCCCGACCTCGACGGACTCGAGGTCTGCCGGGCGATCCGCGCGGTCAGCCGGGTGCCGGTCATCATCGTCACCGCCCGCCAGTCCGAACTGGACTGCGTCCTGGGCCTCCAGGCGGGCGCCGACGACTACGTGACCAAGCCGTACGGGCTGCGCGAGCTGATGGCCCGCATCGAGGCGGTGATGCGGCGCGCCCAGTGGCAGCCGGCCGCCGCCCAGGAGATCCGGCACGGCCGGCTGCACATCGACGTCAGCTCCCGCGAGGTGACGGTGGGCGGCGAGGAGGTCGCGCTGACCCGCAAGGAGTTCGACCTCCTGTGCCTGCTGGCCTCCCACCCGGACGCGGTCGTCCCCCGCAAGCAGCTCCTCCAGCAGGTCTGGGGCAACTCCTGGTCCCGCCGCACCGTCGACACCCACGTCTCCAGCCTCCGCGGCAAACTCGGCGACAGCGCCTGGGTCATCACGATCCGCGGCGTGGGCTTCAAACTGGGCATGGCGTAAGGGGCCCTCTTTTTTGTGCCGAAGCCGCACGGTCCCGCAGGGGGCGGTGCGGCTTCGTGCTGCGCGGCCCGGGTCCGGCTCTCCGGCGTGGTGCCGCGCCCGGCTGCCCCTGATCGGCCTGCCGGACCGGGCGGCCCACCGGGCTGAGCGCTGCTGTCGGCCCCGCCGTCGTCCGGAGCATTGCTCCGCTGTCCGCGTCAGCCGACCGAGTGCCCGCTCCTCCCCGACCTCGGCCACAACACGCCCGCCCCATCGATGCCTGCCCTGCGGTACCCGGTGACCGGAGGCACGCCGACCACCCACCGGCCCCGGCCACGCTGATCAGTTGCAGCCCAGGACGGTCCGGCTGCCGCCAGCTGGGGATCAGGCCCCGACGGGGGGCCGCAGCGCCCCCGGGGCGCGAGGACACCACGGCCCCTGCGGCCCCTCGACGGCCTTCAGCAGCCGTCGCCGCTGTGGTGTCACTGCTGCTTGCCGCCCTTCGGATGAACCGCGGTCTGGCAGCTTCCAGCGGCGGGAAACCACCGGGTGGCCCGAGCCCGGCACGGACAGTGCGTTTTCCTTCTTAAGAGGGGGACACGGCGATCCGGGTCCCGACCTGCGGAGATGGCCTTTCCTATCACCGCCCTAGGGCGGTGAAACACCGCTCCAGGGCGGTGACGACTCAACTAGAAGTGCATCTTGCACGACGATCCTCCTGAAAAGTCACGTAGCTCGTTCGGGTATGCACTCAGAGTGGATTCGTCACCCCTGCCGAGGTACGTTGACTAAACATTCTGTGCATTCAGGCGGGGGTGTCGAGCGTGCCGGAAGACAGCCGTAGATGAGCGGTGCCACCCAGGGCGAGCCCGGAGGCCAACGCCCCACCGCCCCCTACGCGTACGGTGGCCGGCACAGCACGCTGTCGCAGACCTACGTGGGGGCCTTCCTGGAATGCCCCTCCTTCACCGCCGCTGACAAGCAGGTCGCCTGCTGGTACCTCACGCAGTCGACGGGCCACGGTGAGCCGGTCGAGGAGACCCAGGCTCGGATAGCCGAGCGGCTGGGGCTGAACGCCAAGGCACTGCAGAAGATCGTCGCCAAGCTGACGGCGCACCGGATACTCGGAGCGCGGGGGAGTGTCGGGCGCACCCGCTTCTACGCCGTCAATCCCTTCCTCGGCGGACACGGGCCGGGCCGGCAGCAGCGAGAAGTCATCAAGGCGTGGCGGCCGCCGGTCATTCCGGGCTTCTGCAACGGCGACGTGGACCCGGGCGCCGCCCCAGTGCCCGAGGACGTCGCGGCCCCTACGATCCGTCCCATGGAACACCGGGAGTCGGCGTGAACATGGACCGAGGCGAGAGCGTCATCGCCATGCTCCGCATCACCAGGGAACTCACCCCCAGCCAACGCCTGGTCGTCATGCAGTACGCGGCGGAGGTCCAGGACCCTGGCGGAACCGTCCGCAGGAAAGGCCAGGACCTCGCCGCCGACATCGGCATGGCGCCGCAGATGTACTCGCGCGTCCGCCTGGAGCTCGTCAGGGCCGGCTGGCTCCGGGAGGACGAGAACGCCCGCATCGGGAACGTGCGCTACTACCGGCTCACCGCGAAGGCCGACGGGCCCGTGTCCAACGTCGTTCCACTGCAGCCCGCGTGATGCCGGGCGCTGCAACGGGACCCGAGCCGTAGAGCTCGGCGTCTGCTACCCCTTGAGGGACGCCACCCGGCGGGCTCTGGTGCCGAGGGTTCGGACGGCGGGTACGCGGGCGTGTGGCTTCAGGCGGCGGAGCATCAGGTCGAAGTGTTCGTCGCCGCGGGCGGAGGACAGGCCTTCGTACTCGTCGAGGAAGCGGCCCCAGGACTCGCAGGCCGCCTCGACGTGGCCGAGGGAGAGCTGGCGCTGGGCCAGCACGCCGTACGCGTGCAGGCGGCCCTGCCTTTCCTGTGGGACCTGGAGGCGGATGGACTCGCGCAGGGTCCGCACCGAGCCCGTCACGTCCTTCGTCTCGTTCTGGACGTGCGCGACGTGGAACAGGTACGCCGTCCGGTCGTAGCCGCCGATCGAGTCGCGCCGGTCGTCGGCGCGGGACAGGGCGCCCTCGGCCTCGCGCAGGCGCGTGAAGGCCTGGCGGCGGTCGCCGACCATGGCCGCGCCGTGCGCCTGCTGGCCGCGGAGGAAGGCGACCAGCCGGGGCCCGGCGGCGGGTGCGGCCTCGGCGGCGGAGTCTGCGAGTTGCAGGGCGCGTCGGCCGTAGCCGAGGTTCGAGGCCTGCAGCGACATGCCGCGCAGGGTGCGGCAGTACGTGAGGTGGTCCTCGGCCTCACCGGCCAGCTTGAGGGCGGAGACGTAGTACTGCTGGCCGAGCCGGTGCTCCCGCTCGTACATGGCCATCCAGCCGGTCAGGTAGACGAGGTCGGCCGCCGCGGCCAGCAGGCTCCGGCGGACGGGGGCTGCCGCCTCGGCCTTCAGCCACGGCCCGACCGTGTTGACGAGGAACGCGGCGGCCATCGGCCGGGCGTGCCCGGCGCCGAGTTCGTCGAGGATGTCGGCGATCCGGTCCGTCATCGACCGCACGGCCGCTACCTGCCCCTGTCCGACCCGGGTGGTGGCCTTCCCCGGGCGGACCGGCTCCGGCCCGTCGGCCCGGGCGAGGCCCGGGAAGAGCGGTACGGCCAGTGCGGCGGCGAACACCCCCGCAGCGATCACCCGGCGGCGGGCCGGGTCCATGTCGGCCCGCCCGAGGTCCACCAGCTCCCGCACGCTGTCCGCCTCCTGGCCCGGCGGCTCGGCGAACCCGGCCTCGGCGAAGGTGACCGGCCGCTTCAGCTTCCGCTCGAAGGCCTCGATCACGAGGGCTCTGACCTGCGGCCGCGGCTGGTGCCCGGCGACCCACTGGGAGACAGCCGGCTGACCGTACATCAGGGCCAGCCCGGCCTCGGCGCCGATCCGGTTGACGATCGAGGCGAGCTGGCTGCGCGACCAACGGGCCTGCTCGAGAAGAGCGGCCAAGCCGTGGTTGGGCGCAGGCGTGCGTCGTGCCATGAGCAACTCCCGGCGGTGTGCATGGCATGCATGGAGTTCCGACCTCTCCACGGTACTCGCGGAGGGTGATCGTGCGGTTACCTCTTCGCAAGCACCCGTATCCGGGCGGGGACGCGGGCGCACGTCCGAGAGGCAGGAGAGCACAGGTATGAGCACGACCGGTGGCGAGGGGGCCGAAGGGGTGGCGCTCGTGGCCAGGGCGTTGGTGCCGTACGGGCAGAAGCCGGGGGCGGAGGCGATCGTGGGGCTGACGGACGCGCTGTTGCGGTACGGCGGCGGGCTGCTGCCGGCGGTGGCCGGGCTGGAGCCGGACGACCGGCTCCGGGGAGCGCTGAAGGACTGGCGCACCCTCACCGGCCGCGGCCCGGCCGACGAGGCGCTGGGCAGCTGGAACTTCTGCCGCGGCGTCGCCCGCACCGTCCGCACCTTCCACCAGGCCCTCGGCCTTCCGGTCCCCCGGCCGGGGGCGGTGGCGGGCAGTGGTCCCGCCCAGCCCGACGTCCGGCCGGTGCCCGGCACCGGGGTACCCGCCCTGCGGGCCGCCATCGCGGCCCACGCACCGCAGCTCCTGGCGGAGTTCGAGGCCGACTGGCGGGCCCGGGTCGCCGACACCTACGACGTCGACGCGGCGCCCGGCTTCCTGGCCCGCTGGCGGGACGCCTACGCCGCGGCCGCTACCAGCCCCGTTCCGTAGGCGGCAAGGCCGTTGAGTGGTGGGATTCGGCGGCGCGGAGTTCTTCGGCGAAGAGTTGCCAGAGTTCGGCGTGGCCGCTCATGAGTTCGGCCATCTGGCCCGTGCAGTGGGGCGGGAGGTTGGCGATGATGCGCTGGCGGTCGCGGGCCAGCTGCTGGCAGGCGTCGAGCATGCGCAGGATGGAGCGGCCGACCTCGTTGAGGCGCAGGGACGGGTCCCGGCGCAGTGCGTCGAAGATCATGAAGAGTTCGCCGGGGGAGCGGGATTCCGCGCCGGTCCGGGCGTCCTCCTCCTCGCGCGGCGCGGCCGGTGCCGCCCCCCGCTGGCGCGGCGGTACCGGGTCGTCCCCGCGCAGCAGCCGGTCGCGTACGTCGGCCACGGTCGCCGGGGAGATGCCGGCCTGCCGGGCGATGGTGCGCAGCGAGGCCTTGGGGTCGCTGCGCAGCAGCTGGCCGGCGAGCTCGCGGCCCTGCGCGGTGCTCAGCGGCCGGGCCCGGCCGTCCAGGCCGACCCGGCGTTCGCAGTGCGGCAGCCCCTGGGTGCCCAGCCGGATCTCGGAGACCTTCTTGGCGGAGAGCCCGGCGACCACCGCGATCGCCCGGTCCGACCAGTGCGGCCGGGCGGTGACGATCCGCTCCGCCGCGGCGAAGCGGTCGGCCTGGGACAGCGGCCGGCCCTGCGTCACGTTCATCGCGACGGCGAGCAGGGCCGCGTCCTCCCTGGTGCCGTCGAAGTAGCGGGCCTCGATGGTCTCGCGGCCCTTGAGGGCGGCGGCCCGCAGCCGGTGCAGGCCGTCGATGACGGTCATGGTCGGCCGGTGCACCACGATCGGCGGCAACCGGGTCTCCAGGCCGGCGAGGGTCAGCGCCCACTCGCCGTCCACCCCGGCCGTACGCGGCGTGAAGGACACGGTGAGGTCGGCGATCAGCACCTGCTCGACGGGTGCCTCGCGCAGGACCGCGTCGCGCAGTGCGAGCAGCCGCTCCGAGCTGTTGTCGTGGGGTATGCCCAGAACCTGGTTGGCAAGCACCGCGGCTCCTCGTTGACACAAGCGGTCGGGCAGCCCGGTCGTGTCCGCAAAGTACCGCCGTCCGCCCGAAGGGCGGGCCCCGCGACTCCCCCAGCTACCGCTGGGAGGTGCCCCCAGGTGCCGTGCATCGCAAGGCGGAGGGTCGCCCGATTACTGGACGTACTTGGGCGTGCCCGACAACGCAGCGAGGTGCGGTGCCAGGCGTCGCGGGGCAGGCGGGACTTTGCGGACACGACCGAGGCTGGCGGGCTGAAACGGGCCCGCCACGGACCTTGTCAAGTCGCGCTGACGTGCCGCTGACGCACGGCTGACGCCGGCCCCGCGGCCAGCGCTTTGCCGCCGCCGCGAGCGAGACGCGAGTCCCCCCTGTTGGACTGAAGCTTGAACTGTCCGCGAGTTGTGCGAACTTGGTTGAAGGGGGAGCGATAGTGGCGACTACCGCAGAGGCGGTGAGCAAGCCGCAGGAGGGGGTGCGCCAGTTCAGCGTCCGTCTCTTGATGCTCCCGCTCTTGATCGCGATGCTGCTCGCTCAGATGGACAACATGATCGTGGGCACGGCCATGCCCACCGTCGTCAGCGATCTCGGCGGTTTCGAGCACCTGTCGTGGGTGGTCACCGCGTACTCCCTCGCCACGGCGGCCGCCACGCCCATCTGGGGCAAGCTCGGGGACATGTACGGCCGCAAGAACATCTTCATGGCCGCGATCGTCATCTTCCTGATCGGCTCCGCCCTCAGCGGCATGGCCCAGGACATGAACCAGCTGATCGGCTTCCGGGTCCTCCAGGGCCTGGGCGCGGGCGGCATCTACGCCGGCGTGCTGTCGATCATGGGTGACCTGGTGCCCCCGCGCGAGCAGGGCAAGTACCAGGGCATGATGGCCAGCCTGATGGCGGTGGCGATGATCGGCGGCCCGACCGTCGGCGGGGCGATCACCGACCACATGGGCTGGCGCTGGGCGTTCTACATCAACATCCCGCTGGGCCTGGCCGCCCTCGCGATGATCAGCACGATGCTGCACCTGCCCAAGCGGAAGGCCAAGGCCCGGGTCGACTATCTGGGCGCGGCCCTGCTCACCGGCGGCATCACCGCCCTCGTCCTGACCACGACCTGGGGCGGCAACGAGTACGCCTGGGGCTCGGGCCAGATCCTGGGCCTGGGCGCCGCGGGCGTGGTGGTCCTGGCCGGCTTCGTCTTCTGGGAGACCAGGGCGGCCGAGCCGATCATGCCGCTGTACATCTTCCGCAACCGCAACTACTCGCTGATGGCGGTCATCGGCACGGTGATCGGCTTCGTGATGTTCGGCGCGGTCCTCTACCTGCCGCTCTTCCAGCAGACCGTGCAGGGCGTCAACGCCACCAACTCCGGCCTGCTGCTGATGCCGATGCTCGGCACGATGATCATCGTCTCCTCCATCATCGGCAAGGTCACCACCAGCAACGGCCGCTACCGGATCTACCCGGTCCTGGCGGGCGTGCTGATGGCCATCGGCATGTACCTGCTCTCCGAGATGGACTCCGGCACCTCGCAGTTCGAGTCGGGCGTCTACATGGCGGTCTTCGGCGCCGGCCTCGGCTGCGTGCTCCAGCTCGTCATGGTGATCATCCAGAACAGCGTGGAGATGAAGGACATGGGCGTGGCCTCGGCCTCGGTCATGACCTTCCGGATGCTGGGCGGTTCGATCGGCGTGGCCGTCATGGGCTCGCTCTTCAACCGCGAGGTGAAGGACGCGATGGGCGGCCAGAGCGGCGCCTCGGTCAACCTGGAGACCGCCCGGGTGGACGCCGACAGCCTGGCGAAGATGTCCGCCCCGGTCCGCGAGGCCTACCGGCACGCCACCGCCGCCGGCACCCACACGGCCTTCCTGGTCGGTGCGGTCGCCGCCCTGGTGGCGCTGGCGGCCGGGCTCTTCGTCAAGCAGGTGGCGCTGCGCCAGAGCAGCGGCCCCTCGCTGGAGAGCCTGCACTGACCAGAGGTCACCCCCGAGAAGGCGCCCCCCGCACGGGGGGCGCCTTTTTCGCGGCCGCCGCCGGCCGTCGGGCCGGTGCTCCAGCAAGAGCCCAGTCCGGGTTGAGTGCGGCCGCCGAACGTAGCCCGAGAAGGAGACCCCAGTGGCCGTCATGCGCGGGGCGAGAGTCGGCGTCCCCGCCGCACCCCGTGGGGGCCGCCGCCGACGCCGCCGCGCTGTGCCGCCCGGCACACCGGGAATCCACCAAGACTTCGGGGACGCTGCCGGAGACCCCGGCGCTGCCGGCACGGGACGCCGGCCGCCCAGGCGTCCCCGTCTGCCGAGCGGAGTGTCCTAGTGAGCAGCGGACGTATGGAAGTGTGCCTGGTCGGCGCCGGACCGCGCGGGCTGTCGGTGCTGGAGCGGCTGTGCGCCCAGGAGCGGAAGTCGCCCCGCTGGGACCGGCTGACCGTGCACGTGGTCGAGCCCGACCCGCCGGGCTCCGGACGGGTGTGGCGCCCCAGCCAGTCCCGCCACCTCCTCATGAACACGGTCGCCTCGCAGGTCACCGTGTACACCGACGCCAGCGTGAGCATCGACGGACCGCTGGAGGAGGGGCCGAGCCTGTACCAGTGGGCCAAGGCGCTGGGCCCCAGCGCCCTGGGCTCCGGCTCCGGCGCGGCGTACGACGACGAGACCCTGGCCGAGGCCCGCGACCTGGGACCGGACACCTACCCCACCCGCGCCCTGTACGGCCAGTACCTGCACTGGGTGTTCCAGCAGGTCACCGCCAACGCGGCCGGGCACACCGAGGTCGTCGTGCACCCTGTGCGCGCGGTCGCCGTCGAGGACGAGGACGAGGAGCTGGGCGGCGCCGGCCCCCAGAGCGTGGTCCTCGAGGACGGCACCCGGCTCACCGGCCTGTCGGCCGTGGTCCTCGCCCAGGGCCACGTCCAGGTGCACCTGACCGACACCGAGCGGGAACTGACCGGCTACGCGGAGCGCCAGGGCCTGAGGTACATCGCCCCGGCCAACCCGGCCGACGTGGACCTGAGCGGCATCGCGCCGGGCGAGAGCGTGCTGCTGCGCGGCCTGGGGCTCAACTTCTTCGACTACATGGCCCTCTTCACGCACGCCCGCGGCGGGGTCTTCGAGCGCGTGGCCGGCGGCCTGGTCTACCGGCCCTCGGGCCGCGAGCCGCGCCTGTACGCCAGCTCCCGGCGCGGCGTGCCGTACCAGGCCCGCGGCGACAACGAGAAGGGCGCCCACGGCCGCTACTTCCCCCGCCTGCTGACCGCCGAGTACATCGCCGGGCTGCGCGAGGGCGCCGCCGGCCGGGGCATCGGCTTCGGCACCGAACTGTGGCCGCTGATCTCCAAGGAGGTCCGCTGCGTCTACTACGAGACGCTGCTGGCCCCCCGCACCGCCCCCGCGGACCTCGCGCGCTTCGCCGAGGGCTTCCTGGCCGCCGACGCCGACGCGGAGGAGGAGCTGCTGGCCGCCGCCGGGGTCGGCGAGGACGAGCGCTGGGACTGGGACACCGTCGCCCGCCCCTACGGCGAGCGGGTCTTCCGCGACCTGGCCGAGTTCCGCACCTGGCTGCGCGACTACCTCGACGAGGACGTCCGCCGGGCCCGCCAGGGCAACGTCTCGGGCCCCTTCAAGGCCGCCCTGGACCTGCTGCGCGACCTGCGCAACGAACTGCGCCTGGCCATCGACCACGGCGGCCTCGACGCGGACTCGCACCGCGTGGAGCTCGACGAGTGGTACACCCCGCTCAACGCCTACCTCTCCATCGGCCCGCCGGCCTCCCGCATCGAGGAGATGGCCGCCCTGATCGACGCGGGCGTCCTGGAGGTGACCGGCCCCGGCCTGCGGATCAGCGCCGACCCGGAGCACCCCGAAGGCGCCTGCTTCACCGGCGTCTCCACCGAGATAGCGGGGCTGACGGTGCGCGCCACCGTGCTGATCGAGGCCCGGCTGCCGGAGATCGACCTGCGCCGCACCTCCGACCCGCTGATGGCCCGGCTGCTGCGTTCGGGCCAGGCCCGCAGCTACCGGATCCCCGGCACCGGCGGCGCGGCCGACCACGAGACCGGCGGCCTGGCCGTCTCCGAGCGGCCGTACCACCTGCTCGACGCGCAGGGCGTGGCGCACCCGCGCCGGTTCGCGTACGGGGTGCCCACCGAGTCCGTGCACTGGGTCACCGCGGCCGGCATCCGGCCCGGGGTCGGCTCGGTCACCCTGGAGGACTCCGACGCCATCGCGGCCGCCGTCCTCGCCCTGCCGCGGGTCCCGGCCACCGCCGGGGAGCTGACGGCCCGCCGCGAGCGCGCCGCCCTGGGCGGCAGCGCCGGCGCCGGCACGGGGGCGGCCGCATGACGCTCCCGCAGGAGGGCGCCGCCGCCGCGGCGCCCGCCCCCGGGTACGCGGACGCCGGGCTGCTCTCCCCGGTACGCGCCGGCACCCCCGTCGAGGCGGCCGTCGGCGACCCCGCCTGGCTCCAGGCGATGCTGGACGCCGAGGCCGCGCTGGTGCGCGCCCAGGCGGGCTGCGGCACCGTCCCGGCCGCCGCCGCGGCGGCCGTCACGGCCGCGGCCCGCGCCGAGCTGCTGGACGTCCGGGCCCTGGCGCTGGCCGCCCGCGAGACGGCCAACCCGGTGGTCGGCCTGGTCAAGGCCCTCACCGCGGTGGTCGCCGACCGCTCGCCCGACCACGCCGAGTACGTGCACCGCGGCTCCACCAGCCAGGACATCCTCGACACCGGCGCGATGCTGGTCGCCGCCCGGGCGCTGCGGCTGATCACCGCCGACCTGCGGGCCACCGCCGAGGCGCTGGCCCCGCTGGCCGCCGCCCACCGGGACACCGTCATGGCCGGCCGCACCCTGGCCCTGCACGCCGTACCCGTCACCTTCGGCCTCAAGGCGGCCGGCTGGCGCCAGCTGGTCCTGGAGGCCGCCGACCGCCTCGAGCGGGTCGAACTGCCGGTCTCCCTGGGCGGCGCGGCCGGCACCCTCGCCGGCTACCTCCAGTACGCCGGCCAGGACGCGGACCCCGCGAAGGTGCTGCCCGACCTGCTCGCCGGCTTCGCGCGCGAGACCGGCCTGGCCGAGCCCGTCCTGCCCTGGCACGCGCTGCGCACCCCGATCGCCGACCTGGGCGCCGCCCTGGCGCACACCACCGGCGCGCTCGGCAAGATCGCCGCGGACGTGCTGGCGCTGACCCGCACCGAGACCGGCGAGGTGGCCGAGCCGGCGGTGAGCGGCCGGGGCGCCTCCTCCGCGATGCCGCACAAGCGCAACCCGGTGCTGGCCACGATGATCCGCTCGGCCGCCCTCCAGGTGCCCGCGCTGGCCGCCGTCCTGGCCGCCTGCCTGGTCACCGAGGACGAGCGGTCCGCGGGCGTGTGGCACTCCGAATGGCAGCCGCTGCGCGAGTGCCTGCGGCTGACCGGCGGGGCCGCGCACACCGCCCTCGAACTGGCCCGGGGCCTGGCCGTGCACCCCGGGCGGATGCGCGCCAACCTGGCCGCCACCGCCGGCCAGATCGCCTCCGAGCGGGTCTCGGCGGTACTGGCCCCCCGCCTCGGCAAGGCCGAGGCCAAGGACCTGCTGGGCCGGGCCTCCGTCGAGGCCGACCGCACCGGCCGTCCGCTCGCGGACGTCCTGGCGGCCCGGCCCGAGCTGGCCGGTGTCCTCACCCCGGCCGAACTGGCCGCGCTGCTGGACCCGGCCGGCTACACCGGCATGGCCGGCGCACTGGTCGACCGGGCGCTTTCCGGCCACCGGCCGGCCGCCGGCGCGGCCGATGACCGGAATCTCGCCGACCGGAGGACGGGCGGTCGAGTGCCGGTCGATCGGGGGCCGGTAGACCGGAAGGCGACCGGGCGACCGGCGCCGGGCGAGAGCCGCGACACCACCGTTGACTACCAAGGGGCGACAGGGACATGAGCCAGACGGACACCGACGTCATCATCGTGGGAGCCGGCCCCGTGGGGCTCATGCTGGCCTGCGAACTGCGACTGGCCGGGGTCGAATGCCTCGTGCTGGAGAAGTCCACCGAGCCGACCGACCAGTCGCGCGCCCTGGGCTTCACCTCGCGCACCATCGAGACCTTCGACCAGCGCGGCCTGCTGCCCCGCTTCGGCGGCTTCGACACCATCCAGTACGGCCACTTCGGCGGCGTGCCGATGGACTTCACCGAGGTCCCGGACAGCTCGTACGGCGCCAAGGGCGTGCCCCAGTCGCTGACCGTCGCGGTGCTCAACGCCTGGGCCGACGAGCTGGGCGCCCCGGTGCGCCGCGGCTGGGAGGTCACCGACCTCGAGGACGGCGAGGAGCGGGTGGCGGTGGAGGTGACCGGCCCCGAGGGCCCGGCCCGGCTGACCGCGAAGTACCTGGTGGGCTGCGACGGCGCCCGCAGCACCATCCGCAAGCGGACCGGCATCGGCTTCCCCGGCCACGACGCGGCCATCGAGCTGGACTTCGCCGAGGTCGTCGGCGTCCAGGTGCGCCCGCGGCCCAACGGCGAGCGCAGCGAGGACGGCCTGGTCCTGGCCTTCCAGCAGGGCCCGGACATCTTCCGCGTCACCTACTACGACCGCCACCTGGTGCCCCGCAAGGCCGACGAGACGCCCTCCTTCGAGGAGGTCAGCGACACCTGGAAGCGGCTCACCGGCGAGGACATCAGCCACGGCACCCCCCGCTGGATCGGCAAGTTCACCGACGCCACCCGGCAGGCCGCCGAGTACCGGCGCGGCCGGGTCTTCCTGGCCGGCGACGCCGCCCACATCCACCTGCCCATCGGCGGGCAGGGCATGAGCGCGGGCGTGCAGGACGCCGTCAACCTCGGCTGGAAGCTGGCCGCCGCGATCCACGGCACCGCCCCGGCGGACCTGCTGGACACGTACCACTCCGAGCGGCACCCGGTCGGCGAGCGGGTCATCACCAACACCCTCACCCAGCGGATGCTCTACATCTCCGGCTCCGAGATGCAGCCGATGCGCGACCTCTTCGGCGAGCTGGCGCAGTTCCCGGCGGTGCGCAAGCACCTCATCGACATGATCACGGGGCTGGACATCCGCTACGAGACCGGCCCCGGGGAGCACCCGCTGCTGGGCCGCCGGCTCCCGGACGCCGAACTGACCGAGGTCGCCGGCCGGGACGGCGCCGCCGGCGAGGACGGCACCAGCAGCACCTTCGCGCTGCTGCACCCGGCCCGCCCCTTCGTCCTGGACCTGACCGGCGACGCGCAGGTGCGCGCCGCGGCCGCCCGCTGGGCCGGTCGGGTCGACACCGTCTCGGCCCGCCCGGCGGGCGGCGCCGAGGGACTTTTCGGGGGTGTGAGCGCGCTCCTCGTCCGCCCCGACGGATACCTCGCCTGGGTCGGTACCACCGGCACGGGCGCCGAGGGCCTCACCGAGGCCCTCACCCGGTGGTTCGGCGTCCCCGTCGCCGACTGAACACCCAAGGAGCACCACCATGTCCGCACAGAAGATCGCCCTGGTCACCGGGGCGAACAAAGGAATCGGTCTGGAGATCGCCCGGCAGTTAGCAGTCCAGGGAGCCACCGTCGTCCTCGGTGCGCGCGACCTCGAGCGGGGCCGCCGGGCCGCCGAGCAGCTGGCGGCCCGGGGGGTCGAGACGATCCCCCTCCAGCTGGACGTGACCGACGCCGAGTCGATCGCGGCGGTGGCCAAGGAGATCGAGGAGCGGTTCGGGCGCCTCGACATCCTGGTCAACAACGCCGGGATCACCGGCGGCTTCTTCGGGCCGCCCAGCCAGGCGACCCCGGAGCTGCTGAAGGAGGTCTACGAGACCAACGTCTTCGGCGTGCTGTCGGTGACCAACGCCATGATCCCGCTGCTGCGCCGCTCGGAGGCCGGACGGGTCGTCAACATGTCCTCGACGGTGGGCTCGCTGGCCCTCAACGCGGACCTGCACGGCGAGTTCGGCGGCTACAACATGCTCACCTACCAGTCCTCGAAGACCGCGGTGAACGCGATCACCATCGCGCACGCCAAGGAACTCAAGGACACCAACATCAAGGTCAACTCGGCGAACCCGGGCTTCACGGCCACCGACATGAACAACCACCGCGGCCACCAGACGGTCGAGGAGGGTGCGGTCATCGCCGTGCGGCTGGCCAACCTGGGCCCTGACGGGCCCACCGGGACCAACCAGGACGACAGCGGAACGGTCCCCTGGTGACGCCCGTCCTCCGGTGACCAACCGAGGCAGTGCGGCACTTGGACAGGTCCGTCAGGCCCCCGCCACCGGATCCCCGCCGACGCGCGAGAGCGTGCCGGCACCGTGGTCCACGCGTCAATTCCAGTCAATTCCCCGTGCTCAGGTGTCCGAATTCGAACCCCGAATCGGTGAATTCATTGCAAAGGCAGAAGTCTATGACCTCCAAGATCCGCACTGTCCTCGTCATCGGGGGCGGCATCGCCGGTTCGACTGCGGCGATGGCCCTGCAGAAGGCCGGTATCGAGGCCACCATCTACGAGACCTGGGAAACCACCGCCGTCGGAATCGGCGGCGAGATCCGGCTGGCCCCGAACGGAATGGACGCACTCGACGCCATCGGGGCCGGCGACACCATCCGGGAGATCGCCCGGCCCATGCGCGGCACCCTCCTGCACTCCGCGGACGGCACCCCGCTCGGCGAGATCGACAGCCCGGACCACCTGCCCGCCTGGCAGGCGGTGCGGCGCGACGAGCTCCAGCGCCGGCTCTTCGAGGAGGCCACCCGGCGCGGCATCAAGACCGTCCCCGGCAAGCGGCTGGTGGACGCGGTGGAGACCGCGGACGGCGTCACCGCGTACTTCGCCGACGGCACCGAGGCCAGCGCCGACCTGCTGCTGGGCGCCGACGGCATCCGCTCCACCGTCCGTGGCCTGATCGACCCGGACGCCCCGCAGCCCGAGTACGCCGGCCTGCTCGGCTTCGCCGCCCCCGTCCAGGGCGACGGCTTCGAGCCCACCGGCGGCAAGCTGTACATGTACTACGGCAAGGTCGCCGCCTTCGGGTACATGGTCGCGCCGGACACCAAGGCGCAGTGGTTCATCAACCTGCCGCACCCCGAGCTGGTGACCGTGGCCGAGGCCATGGAGACCGGCAACGCCTACTGGCTCGAGAAGCTGACCGCCGCGGTCGCCGACGACGCCTCGCCGGCCCTGGAGATGCTGCGCCGCACCGACGCGGCCGACCTGCTGATCACCGGCCCGCTGGAGACCATGCCGGCCCTCAACTGCTGGAGCCGGGGCCGCATGGTGCTCTCCGGCGACGCCGTCCACGCCACCTCCCCCAGCGCCGGCCAGGGTGCCTCGCTGGCCATGGAGAGCGGCGTGCAGCTGGCCCGCTGCCTGCGCGACCTGCCGTACCAGGAGGCCTTCGTCGCGTACGAGGGACTGCGCCGCGGCCGGGTCGAGCGGATCATCGAGGAGGCCCGCGGCACCAACCGCAGCAAGGCCAACCCGGCCGAGCGCAAGCTCAGCGACCTCAAGCCGGCAGACACCGACTGGCAGTTCACCCACCACATCGACTGGGACGCCCCGGCCGTCACGGAATCCTCCGTCGCCGCTTGAATTCCCCTTGAATCGAAATCCATGGCGCCTTGAATTCCGCCTGTCCGGCGCCATGGTTGACGGCAAAATTAGGTAATGAGCCCCATGAGTCCTGTCGGGCGCCGAATCGGAGTGCCATGATGGCCGCTGAACCGGTGCTCGATGCCGCTCGCAGCCTTTCCTCACACGGGAGATCGGGAAATTGAAAACTCGCGTCATAGTTGTCGGTGCCGGCCCCGTCGGATTGATGCTCGCGGGTGAAATCGCACTCGGCGGCGGAGACGTCGTCGTTTACGACAAGGAGCCCGCCGCACACCGTGAGTCCCGCGCGCTCGGCTTCACCAAGCGCGTCGCCGAGATCCTCGACCAGCGCGGTCTGCTGACCCGCCTGGGCGAGTACCGGCGTGGTGAGAAGGGGCACTTCGGCGGCATCCACGTCGACCTCGACTTCCTCGACGAGCGGCACAACGGCGTGCTCGGCCTGCCCCAGTGGCGGACCCAGGCCACGCTCACCGAGTGGCTGACCGAGCTCGGCGTGGAGATCCGCTGGGGCCACGCCGCGGTGGACTTCACCGAGGACGAGGACGGCGTCAGCGTCGTCTTCGAGGGCCCCGAGGGCCGGGTCGAGGAGCGCGCCGGCTACCTCGTCGGCTGCGACGGACCCAAGAGCCTCATCCGCAGCCGCGGCGGCTTCGCCACCACCGGCTGGGAGTCCACCCGCGGCATGTACATGGCCGACGTGACCAACATCCAGGTGCGCCCGCGGCCCACCGGCGAGTACGTCCCCGGCGGCCACATGATCCTCGCCACCCCGCTGGGCGACGGGTACTACCGGATCCTGATCCACGACGGCAGCCTGCCGGCCAACCCGGACACCGCGACCATGACCTTCAAGGACGTGGCCGACGCCTGGGAGCGGATGACCGGCGACTCCATCCACCACGGCGAGACCCGCTGGATGGCCGCCTTCGACAACAGCGCCGCCCTGGTCACCGAGTACCGCCGCGGCCGGGTGCTGCTGGCCGGCGACTCCGCCCACGAGACCCCGCCGCTGGCCGGCTGGGGCCTGGCCACCGGCATCCAGGACGCGGTCAACCTCGGCTGGAAGCTGGCCGCGGTGACCACCGGCGCCGCTCCCGAGGCGCTGCTGGACAGCTACCACGACGAGCGGCACCCGCTCGGCGAGCAGCTGATGCGCAACACCCACGCGGCGACCATGCTCTACCTCAGCGGCGAGGAGATGGAGCCGGTCCGCAAGGTCCTGCGCGAGCTGGTCACCGACAAGGACGCCGCCACCCACTTCGCCGGCATGGTCAGCGGCCTGGGCATCCGCTACGAGGTGGGCGCCGGCGAGCACCCCGAGCTCGGCCGCCGCCTGTCGCCCGACCGCGAGATCGACCTGGCGGACGGCACCCGCACCCGGGTCGGCGAGCTGCTGCGCGCCGGCCGGGGCCTGCTCATCACCACGGACGGCGAGGCCGGACCGGCCGAGGCGGCCGCCGCCTGGGCCGACCGGGTCGAGGTGGTCACCGGTACCTGGGTGCCCGCCCCGGACACGGTGGCCCTGAGCATCCCGTTCGGCTCCGTCCTGGTCCGCCCCGACGGCTACATCGCCTGGGCCACCCCCGGCGGCGGTGACCCGGCCGAGGCGCTGGACCGCTGGTTCGGCCCCGCCCGGGCCGGCGTCAGCGCCTAGCCACCCCCGAAGCGACCGAGGGCGCCGCCGGCCGACGCGGCGGCGCCTACCCCGCACCACACCCCCAATTACCCCTTGCGCAAGGGAAGAGGAGACGAGGGCACAATGACCTCAACGATCTTGGTGACCGGTGGCACCGGCCGGCTGGGCAACCACCTGGTCCCGATGCTCCGCGGCGCCGGCGAGACCGTGCGCGTGCTGAGCCGCAGCGCCAAGGAGCCCAAGGACGGCGTCACGTACTTCGCCGCCGACCTGATCGAGGGCAAGGGCATCGACCCGGCGGTCAAGGGCGTCGACACGATCATCCACCTCGCCGGTGGCCCCAAGGGCGACGACACCGCGACCGAGAACCTGGTGCGCGCCGCGCAGCGGGCCGGCGTCAAGCACATCATCTACATCTCGGTGATCGGCTGCGACAAGGTGCCGCTCGGCTACTTCGCCGCCAAACACGACTCCGAGAAGATCATCGCCAAGTCGGGCATCCCGTGGACCACCGTCCGCGCCGCCCAGTTCCACGACCTCGTCTGGGACGACGTCGTGACCAAGATGGAGAAGCTGCCGGTCATCCCGATCCCCGGTGGCGTCCGCTTCCAGCCCGTCGACACCCGCGAGGTGGCCTCGCGCCTCTTCGAGCTGTCCCAGGGCGAGCCCAAGGGCATGGTCCCCGACCTGGCCGGCCCCAAGCTCTACGGCATGAAGGACCTGGTCACCAGCTACCTCCAGGCCAAGGGCAAGAAGCGCATCTACCTCCCGGTCCGCTTCCCCGGCAAGGCCGGCAAGGCCTACCGCGAGGGCGTCAACCTGACGCTCAAGGGCGCCGACCAGGGCACCCGCACCTGGGAGGCCTTCCTCGCCGAGCGCGTCAACGCCGCCTGACGGCGACCGCGACGAGGGGGACGCGCAGCGGCGCGTCCCCCTCATCGGCATGTCCGGGGCCGGGAGGTACGGGCACAAGGGCGTACCGGCGTACGGGCCCGGTGGGTACGGGCGTACGCACCCGGCGGGTCCGGCGGGTGCGTACGGGCGCACCGCCCGCGCGTGCCGTCCGCGTCCGGACGCACCAACGCCCGGGAGCCCGGATCCCTCGTACGGATCCGGGCACCCGGGCGCGAAAGACACCCCGCTGCGCGCGTGGCCCCGCGCGCGGCGCTCAGGCGTCCTGGTCGGCCTTCTCGTAGAAGCCGTCGTCGTGGATGCGCTGCACCTCGGCCGCGTCGCCGCCGTTGGCCTTCAGCCACTCCTCGCGCAGCCGCTGCGCCTCGTCGTCCGCCTCGGAGGCCAGCACCAGGCGGCCGTCCGGGGTCAGGCGGTGCGGCTTGTCGCCGGCCGGCCGCCAGTCGAACTTGGCGGCGATCTTGAACAGGTCCTCCTGCGTCAGCGGGCCGCCGTTGTCCTTCTCGGCCTGCAGCGCGGTCGGGTGGTAGTTCTCGTAACCGCCGGGCATGTGCAGCGTCAGGAAGTGCGCGCCCTCGCCGGGCGGGGTGGCCCAGGTGTGCCGGGTACCGCTGGTGATGTGCGCCATGCTGCTCGGGCCGAGCTCCACGATCTCGTCGTCGAGCGCGACGATCAGCTTGCCCGAGACGACGAAGTACGTCTCCGTCGACTCCGCGTGGGTGTGCAGCGGCGGACCGGACCAGGCCGGGCCCTGGCGCGTCTCCACCAGGGAAGCCGCGCCGTTGGTCTTGTTCGTCGACAGCACGATCTCGAACCCGCGGCGGCCTTCGGGCCGGTCCCCGGGGTGGACTACGTGGGTCATGGAGGCCTCATTTTCCAGCTTGGACATCTACGCGTCAGACGATCTAACCGAGACCTCGCACTGTTCGAGTGCGGACGGGTGCCGGTTGAACGGAGCGGCACTGGTGGGTGACATGGGCGCTGCGCGAGGATGCGGCCCCGGTCACATCAGGGGGCCCGGCCTCGTCAAAGAGACGACGGACACGACCGGAGGATGGCCCATGGAAGAGCACGAGTTTCTCGCCCGGCGTTTCGAGGAGCTGCGCGGCCACTTGCTCGACGTGGCCACCCGGATGCTCGGCTCGCGGCGCGAGGCCGACGCCGCCGTGGCCGAGGCCCGGCGCCGGCTCTTCGCGGCGGACGGGGAGCTCGGCGACCCCGCCGGCTGGCTGACCACCGTCGTGGGCCGGGTCTGCCTGGAGGAGCTGCGCCGCCGCCGCGAGCGCCGCGCGGACCTGCCGCCGGGGGAGGCCCCCGCGCCGGCCGCCGCCCCCGCCACCCCGGCCCAACAGGGCCGGCTCGCGGACTCCGTCGGCATCGCCCTCTTCGTCGTCCTGGAGACCCTGGACCCCACCGAACGCCTCGCCTTCGTCCTCCACGACCTGTTCGCCGTGGAGTACGAGGAGATCGCCGGCATGCTCGACCGCACCCCCGCCGCGGTGCGCGAGCTGGCCGCGCGGGCCCGGCGCCGGGTTCAAGGCGGCACCCCGACGCCGGACATCGCCCGACATCGACGCGTCGTCGATGCCTTTCTCACCGCAGCCAAAGGAGGCGATCTCCATGCACTGGTCGACGTTCTCGCCCCCGACGTCGTGGCGCGCAGCGACGCCGATCCCGTACATCAGGGAACCCCGGTCGTGGTCCGTGGAGCCGAAGCGGTCGCGAAAGGTGCCGCGGCCTTCGCGCAAGCGGCCCGAGCCGCCCAGCCAGCCCTCGTGAACGGCTCCCCGGGCGTGGTCGCCGCCCAGGCCGGCGAGGACTACCGCGTGATGGCCTTCGAGATCGCCGGCGAGAAGATCGTCGACATCGAGGTCATCATCGACCCCGCCCGCCTCTCCCGCCTGGACCTGGCCCTCCTGGACTGAGACGCGCCCTGGACGACAGAAAGGTAGAATCAATCTACGTAGATCAGATCTACGTAGATTGATTCTACCTAGGAGCGCGGATGGCTGGAGCCTTCGTCGGCCGGGCGATCGAGCTCGGTGTGCTGACCAAACGCCTGGAACGCGTCACGCGGACGGGCGACGGGGTCGCCGTCGCGATCAGGGGACGACGGCAGGTCGGCAAGTCGCGACTCGTCCAGGAGTTCTGCGACCGGGCCGGTGTCCCGTACCTCTTTTTCACGGCGACCAAGGGCGCCTCCGCCGTGGACGGCGTCGCCGACTTCCACTCCGAGCTGAGGTCCTCCGCGCTGCCCAAGGACCGAGAGGTGCTGCCCGAGACCGTGGCCGACTGGCCGGACGCCCTGCGGGCGCTGGCGGCCGCGCTGCCCGACACGCCCTGCGTGGTGGTGATCGACGAGCTGCCCTGGCTCGCCGAGCAGGACGCGGTCTTCGACGGCGCCCTCCAGACGGCCTGGGACCGGCTGCTGGCCCACCGCCCCGTGCTGCTCCTGCTGCTCGGCAGCGACCTGCACATGATGGAACGGCTCACCTCCTACGACCGGCCCTTCTACGGCCGGGCGGACAGCATGGTGCTGGGCCCGCTGAACGTGGCGGACGCGGGCGAGGCGCTGGGACTGGGTCCGGCCGACGCCATCGACGCGCACCTGGTCTCCGGCGGACTGCCCGGCATCCTGCGCGCGTGGCCGCACGGCACCCCCGCGCTGGAGTTCGTCGAGGCGGAGTGCGCCGACCCCGCCTCCCCGCTCTTCAGCGTCCCCGAGACCACCCTGCTGGCCGAGTTCCCGGCGCCTGACCAGGCCCGCCGCGTGCTGGAGGCGGTGGGCAGCGGGGAACGCACCCACGCCAACATCGCCGCTGCCGCCGGCAGCGTCAGCGGCGCCCTGCCGTCCGGGGTCCTGTCACCGCTGCTGCGCCGCCTGACCGAGGAGAAGCGCGTCCTGGCACAGGACGCCCCGCTGTCGGTCCAGCCCGGTAAGCCGGTCCTGCACCGGGTGGCGGACAGCAACCTCCGCTTCTACCTCGCCGCGCTGCGCACGGCCCAGGAGCAGACCCGCCGCGGCCGGCCCGCCGCCGCCTTCCGCGTGGTGCAGCGCCGTTGGACGGCCTGGCGAGGCCGCGCGGTGGAGCCGCTGGTGCGGGAGTCCCTGGAACTGGCCGCGGCGGCGGGCCGGTTCCCCTGGCCGGACACGGAGACCGTCGGCGGGTGGTGGAACCGCCAGTTCAGCCCGGAGATCGACGTCGTGGGTGCCGACCGGGCGCCGGTGGCGGGCAGGATCTTCTTCGTGGGATCGGTGAAGTGGCTGGCGACCCCGTTCGAGCGGCGGGACCTGACCGCACTCCAGACGGGTGCGCCCCAGATCCCCGGTCTCGACCCCGCGGCCTGCGGCCTGATGGCCGTTTCCCTCTCCGGGGCCGAGCCCGGCCTCGAGCGGGCCGGACTCGACCTGCTGTGGGGGCCCGCCGACGTCGTGGCCGCCTGGCGCGCCTGACCGCCCCGCCCCCTGGACGATCGCGTATGGGGGTGGGTGTCTGGGCCATGGGAAAGGGCTGGTGGCGGGGGTTGAGTGGAGGCATGACACAGCAACCGCACTCCACCAACGGTCCGCTCTCCACCATTCTCGTCACCGGCGGGACCGGCAAGACCGGGCGGCGCGTCGCTCGGCTGCTCGAGGACCGGGGCCTGCCGGTCCGGATCGGGTCCCGGTCCGCGGCCGAGCGGCCCTTCGACTGGGAGGACCCCGGCACCTGGGGGCCCGCCCTCGACGGGGTCGGCGCGGTCTACCTGGCCTACGCCCCCGACCTCGGCTTCCCCGGCGCCGCCGAGACCGTCGGCGCCTTCGCGAAGGCCGCCGTCGCCACCGGCGCCCGCCGCCTGGTGCTGCTCTCCGGACGTGGCGAGGAGGGCGCGGTGGCCGGCGAGGAGGCCGTGAAGGCCGCCGGCGGCGACTGGACCGTCCTGCGGGCCGCCTGGTTCCACCAGAACTTCGACGAGAGCTTCTTCCACGGCCCGGTGCTCGCCGGCGAGCTCGCGCTGCCCTTCGCGGGCGCCCTGGAACCCTTCGTGGACGCCGGGGACATCGCCGAGGCCGCCGTCGCCGCGCTCACCGACGACCGGCACACCGGCCGCACGTACGAGTTGACCGGGCCGCGTCTGCTGGGCTTCGAGGACGTGGCCCGGGAGCTGACCTCGGCCCTCGGCCGCTCCGTCGCCTTCCGCTGGGTCAGCCACGACGCGTACCGGGCGGAACTCGCCGCCCAGCAGCTGCCGGTCGAGCTCGCCGACCTCTTCGCCCTGGTCCTCGACGGCCGCAACGCCCGCCTGGGCAACGACCTCCCGGAGATCCTGGGCCGTCCGGCCCGTGACTTCGCCGACTACGCACGCGACGCCGCGGCGGCCGGCGCATGGCGGCACTGACCGGCCGGAGCCCGGCACTGACCTGCACAGCGGCACTGCCGGGCCGGACGGAGCCGCCGTACAGTGGGCCGGTGGACACCCTGACCGGCCTGCTGGACGGGCCCAAGGCGCGCGGCGCGTTCCTGCTCAAGTCGGTGTTCGGGCCCCGCTGGTCGGTGCGCATCGAGGACCGGGCGCCGATCTCGGTCTTCACGCTGGTGCGCGGTGAGGGCTGGGTGGTGCCCGACGAGGGCGAGCCGGTCCGGCTGGTGCCCGGGGACGTGGCGGTGGCCCGGGGCCCGGTACCGTACACGCTCACCGACACCCCGGGGCTGCGGCCGCAGGTGACCGTCGGCCCCGACCAGCGGTGCAGCACCCCCGAGGGCGCGGACGTCAGCGAGTCGATGCTGCTGGGCGTGCGCACCTGGGGCGATGCGGACCCGGGCGAGGACGCCACGGTGCTGCTCAGCGGCACCTACCTGGAGCCCGGCGAGATCGGCCGCCGGCTGCTGGCCACCCTGCCGCCGCTGCTGGTGCGCCGGGCGGCGGGCGCCGACGCGGCGCTGGTGGGGCTGCTGGCCGAGGAGACCGAGAAGGACCTGCCGGGCCAGGAGCTGGTCCTGGACCGGCTGTTGGACCTCCTGCTGATCGGCCTGCTGCGGGGCTGGCTCGCCGATCCCGCCGGGTCCGCGCCCGGCTGGTACCGGGCGTACGCGGACCCGGTGGTGGGGCCCGCGCTGCGGCTGCTGCACGCCGACCCGGCGTACGCCTGGACGGTGGCCTCGCTCGCGACGAAGACCGGGGTGTCCCGCTCGGCGCTGGCCCGCCGCTTCAGCGAGGTGATGGGCGAGCCGCCGATGACGTACCTGACGGACTGGCGGCTCACCCTCGCCGCCGACCTGCTGCGCGAACCGCAGACCACGGTCGCCGAGGCGGCCCGCCGGGTCGGCTACGGCACGGCCTTCGCGCTCAGCGCGGCCTTCAAGCGGGTCCGGGGCATGAGCCCGCAGGAGTACCGCACCCGCGGCTCAGGAGGCGGCGGGCTCTGAGGCGGCGGCCTCGGCCGCCGCCCGGGCGGCGACCTCCGCGTCGGTGCGCGCCTTGTCCAGGCCCAGCCCCGTCAGGGTGCCCGCGCCGTCCTCGAACTCCAGCAGCGCCAGCAGGACGTGACCGGTGCCCACCTGCTGGTGCCCCAGCCGCAGCGCCTCGCGGAAGGTCAGCTCCAGGACCTTCTTGGCCCCGGCGTCGAAGGGCACCAGCCCGGGCACCTCGGCCGCCGCGGCCGGCAGGGCAGCCGTCAGGGCCGTGCGTACGGACTCCAGGGACACGCCCTGCGCCAGGACCGCGGCCGCGCCGGCGTCCGCGGGCGCGGAGAGCAGGCCCAGGGCCAGGTGCGCGGGCGAGATCTCGGTGTTGCCGGCGTCCTGCGCCTCGGTCTGCGCGGCCACCACGGCCTTGCGGGCGGCGGGGGTGAAGCGGCCGAAGTTCTGGTCCGCCTCGACGTCCACGTCCTCCTTGGGCACGAACCGCTTCTGCGCGGCCTGCCGGGTCACGCCCATGCTCTTGCCGATGTCGGTCCAGGAGGCGCCGGAGCGCCGGGCCTGGTCCACGAAGTGGCCGATGAGGTGGTCGGCCAGCTCGCCGAGGTGGTCGGCGGCGATCACCGCCCCGGACAACTGCTCCAGGGCGTCGTCGTGGACGTTCTTGATGGCGTCGATGAGGTCGTCCAGGCGGACGGGCTGCACGAGGGGCTTCGTCATGGCGCAACCCTAGGTTGACACCCGACGGGTGTCAACCTAGGGTTGACATCGAACTCCTGCGCCAATGTACTTACTTGACGTTGACGGCCTTCCAGGCCGCGGCCACCGCCTTGTACTCGGTGCTGGTGGCGCCGTACAGGTCCTTCGCCGCCGACAGGGTCGCGGTGCGCGCACCGGCGTAGTTGGTGGTGGAGGTCATGTAGGTGGAGAGCGCCTTGTACCAGATCTTGTACGCCTTGACCCGGCCGATGCCGGTGAGGGTCGAGCCGTCGTAGGTCGGCGAGTTGTAGCTGACGCCGTTGACGGTCCGGGCGCCGCTGCCCTCGGAGAGCAGGAAGAAGAAGTGGTTGGCCGGGCCCGAGGAGTAGTGCACGTCGAGGCGGGCGACCTTGGTCGACCAGTAGTCGGCGGAGCCGCCGTCCTTGCTGGGCTTGTCCATGTAGCGCAGCGGGGTGCCGTCACCGTTGATGTCGATCTTCTCGCCGATGAGGTAGTCGCCGGGGTCCGAGGGGTTGTTGGCGAAGAACTCGACGGAGGTGCCGAGGATGTCGGAGGTGGCCTCGTTCAGGCCGCCCGACTCCTTGCTGTAGTTCAGGCCCGCGGTGGAGGCGGTCAGGCCGTGGCTCATCTCGTGGCCGGCCACGTCCAGCGAGGTCAGCGGGTCGGCGTTGCCCTCGCCGTCGCCGTAGGTCATGCAGAAGCAGCTGTCGTCCCAGAACGCGTTGACGTACGCGTTGCCGTAGTGGACGCGGGAGTAGGCGGCGACGCCGTCGCCGCGGATGCCCAGGCGGCCCAGCTCGTTCTTGTAGAAGTCCCAGGTGACGGCCGCGCCGTAGGCGGCGTCCACACCGGCCGTCTGGCGGTTGGTGACCGAGCCGTTGCCCCAGGCGTCGTCGGCGTCGGTGAAGAGGGTGCCCTTGCCGGAGGTGCCGCCGTTCAGGTCGTACGTCTTGTGGCCGCCGCGCGCGCCGTCGTTGAGCTGGTACGTCGAACCGCTCAGCGTGGTGGTGAGGTTGACCGTGCCGCTGTACTGGCTGGTGCCGGTGCCGGCGAAGACGCTGTCGAAGGAGTACAGCTTCTTGCCCGTGCGGGCGTCGGTGATGGTGTGCACCTTGCTCGGGGTGCCGTCGGCGTCGGTGCCCTTGACGACGGTCTCCCAGGCCAGGACCGGGGTGCCGGAGGCGGCCCAGACGACCTTGCGGGCGCCCTTGGGGGCGGCCAGGGAGGCGGGGGCGGCCGTCGTGGCCAGGGATATCTTCGCGTTGTTCGCCCGGGTGGTGGTGGGCGCGGCGCCCTTCTTCTGGTGCACGACCAGGTCGCCGCCGAGGACCGGGAGTCCGGCGTAGGTGCGCTCGTAGCGGGTGTGCACGGTGCCGTCGCCGTCACGGATGACGTCCCGGGCGACCAGGGCCTCGGCGGAGCCCAGGCCGATGGCCTTGGCGGTCGCGGCCGCGCCGGCCTGCGCCTGGGCGATCGCGGCGGCGCGCTGCGGGCCGCTCTGGACGACCGCGCTGGCGCCGGCCTCGCGCTCGGGCGCGGCGGTGGCGGAACCGCTCTGCAGGCCGACGACGACCATGGCGGCCGAGGCGGCCAGCGCGCCGACGCGGGCGATACGGGTGCGGGACGAAGACGAGGACGTGGGGTTCACTCTTGCTCCTTCGCGGGTGCCGTGGGGGATTGGCTGCGAGCGTGCCAGCGAAGTGATCTTTTTGACAGGTATCCAACAAGGATTTGACCTGCTGTTGTCCGAAGGTCGAACTCCGTTGTCCGAATGCCGGATCCGTCCGGTTCGCGACCGTAGGTGTTGACCGATAGTTGAACCGGCAGGGAACGGCAGGTACTTGACGGGGCGTGGGGGGCTGCTGGTATGCGGGTTACCGGGGCCGGCCGGCGATCAGCGACCAGGTGAGGCCGGCGACCCGCTCGGTGCTCATGCCGTCCGCGCGGTCCCGGCCGTCCCCGGCGCTGGTGTCGAAGTCGCCGCGGGTCCAGCGTCCGATGACCGAGAGCACCGCCCCGCTCAGGAAGTGGGCCTGCACCAGGAGGGCGCCCTCGTCCGGCCGTCCGGAGCCGGCCTCCGCGCGCAACTGCTCCGACCAGGCCTGGGCGAGCAGGCGCTCCAGCCGGGCGGCGAACCGGGGGCTGCCGTCCTCGCCGAGCATCCGGCGGTAGACGGCCCGGTGCCGGTGGACGTGGTCGAAGAGCCTGACCAGGTGCACGGGGGTGGCGTCCGGCGAGAGCTCCTGGGCGTCCGCCGTCAGCCGGCAGGCCCTGGCCGCCTCGAGCACGCCCTCCATGGTGCTCTCGGTCGCGTCAAGCAGTAGGTCCTCGCGGTCCTTGTAGTGGAGGTAGACCGTGGCCCGGTTGACCTGCGCCCGCTCGGCGATGTCGCCCATCGTGATGCCGTCCAGGTCCTTCTCCATCGCCAGTTCCAGCACGGCGGTCCGCAGGAGCGCCCTGGTCCGCCGGACTCGGGGATCGCGCGAGGAACCCCTGGTCGTGGAGGTGTCGGCGCTGGTCGAGCTGGTGGGGCTGGTCGGCATGCGGGTCAAGGTTCCACACCCCGTGCGGTGAAAGCAACGCGTGTCGGATAAGCGACGGGAGTCGTGGCCCTGGCGGGCCGGTCGGCCGGTTCCTCGGGCCGGTCGGCCGGGGCCGGTCGGCCGGTCGGCGGTCGGCCCGGTCAGCCGGTCTGCCGCCCGTACGCCGGCTCCATGGCGCGCGCGATGCGCAGGTGCGGGGCGGCGGCGTCCGGCAGGCCCTGGCGCTCCAGGACCCGGCCCAGTACCAGCCGGACGTACGCGTCGTCAGGGACCTCGGCGGCCAGCGACTCCAGCGTGCTGCGGGCGTTGCCCAGCTGCGCCGAGCGGAAGTACGCCCGCGCGGCCAGCAGCCGTACGGACCGGTCCTGCGGATGGGCCGTCAGCAGCGGGCCCAGCAGCGTCAGGCAGCCCAGCGGGTCGCTCCGGTCCAGCAGCGCCTCGGCCAGCCGCAGCCGCTCGACCTCCTCGGGCAGCTCGCGGCGGGGGCCGCCGGCGGCCGCGTCCGCGAGGAAGCGGGCGATCACCTCCGGGGCGTGCGCCCCCGCCAGCGCCTCGGTGCCGACCACGATCGTCGGCGAGGTGGTGACCCCGATCGCCTTGGCCCGCAGCAGCAGTTCGCGGACCTCCCGCTCGGCTCCGCCGCCGCGTAGCAGCCGGCCGCCGTCGGCGAACCCGGCGGCCCCGGCGACCTCCTCGAGGGTGGCGGCCAGGCTGATGTCGCGGCCTTCGGTGAAGTGGGCGCGCAGCACGCCCTCGACGACCGCGTCCTGGAGGGCCGCGCCGCCCTGCGCGTGGGCGAGGGCGATCAGCCGGTGCGCGTCCTGGCTGGACGCCCGCCAGGCGGCGCCCCAGCGCGGGCCGAGCCCCTCGGCCGCGGCGATCTCGGACACCCGGACCCGGTTCTCGGCGGCCGACAGTCCCGGCGCGCACTGCTGGAGGGCGGCGTCCACCAGCGGGTCCCGGAGCACCTCGGCCAGCGGCGCTGCCTGCGCGGGCGCCATCGGGTCGATCCGGAACGGCCGCCACACCACCTCGACCGGCTCGCCCCGCCAGGTGCGCAGCGCGGCCTCGACCCGCCGCTTGCCGATGTACGCCCAGGCGCAGACCACGTCCGCCCACACTTCGATTCGGATCATGCGGCGAAGTTATGCGACAGCTGTCGTCTAAGCAACAGCTGATGCGAAAATCGGCCAGCGGCCGGGACGGCGGCCCGTGGTGCCATCTCCCGTGCGGCCGCCGGTCGTTCTCCGCCGGGTGAGATCATCGGATCGGCCGGTCACCTCCGTGCGGCCCCGTCGACGAAGGACACCGCATGACCAGCGCGCCCGCCGCCCCCGTCCCCTCTTCCGTCCCGCTGCCCGGCTCACTCGCCGGGGTCACCGTGCTGATCGTGGGCGGGAGTTCCGGGATCGGGCTGGCCGCGGCCGGGCTGCTGGCGTCGGTCGGGGCCCGGCCGGTGCTCGCGGGGCGGGACGAGGCGCGGCTCAAGGCCGCCGCCGAGTCGCTGGCCGAGCGGTGCGCGGCCGGCGGTACGGACGTCCGGACCTACCCGGCGGACGTGCGCGACGAGGAGCGGCTGGCCGAGGTCCTGGACGAGCTCGGCACCGTCGGGCACGTCCTGGTCACCGCCGGGACCGTCACCCGCGCCCCGCTGGCCGAGGCCGGCCGCGAGCTGGTCGCCGACAGCGTCGAAGGGCGGCTGTGGGGCGGTTACGCGGTGGCCCGGGCCGCCGCCCCGCGGCTCGCGCCCGGCGGCTCGATCACGTACCTCTCCGGCATCTATGTGGCCCGCCCGGTGCCCGGCGGCGCGGCCGTGATCGCCGCGGCCGCCGCCACCGAGGGGCTGGCCAAGGCCCTCGCCGTGGAGCTGGCGCCCCGCCGTATCCGGGTCAACGCGGTCCGCTCCGGCACGGTCGACACCCCGATGCTCCGGCGCCGGCTCCCCGACGACGAGGCGGTCGCCGCGGCCGGCCGCGCCATGCCCCTGGGCCGCTACGGCACCGCCGAGGAAGCCGCCTCCGCCGCCCTCTTCCTCATGTCCAACCCCTACGTCACCGGCTCGGTCCTCACCATCGACGGCGGCCAGTCCCTGTTCTAGGCCCCTACGGGCGGACGAACCCCCAGGTCAGAGGCCTGGGGGTGTGTTCTTGTTTGACATGCAGGTATTTGCCTGCATGATGGAGATGTGACCAGCGAGATGGACCGGGTCTTCAAGGCCCTCGCCGACCCGACCAGGCGGTTCGTGCTGGACCGGCTGCGCGAGCAGAACGGGCAGACGCTGGGCGAGCTGTGCGAGAGCGTGCAGATGGCCCGGCAGTCGTTGACCCAGCACCTCGGGGTGCTGGAGGCCGCGAACCTCGTCAGCACGGTCCGCCGGGGCCGGGAGAAGCTCCACTACCTCAACCCCGTACCGCTCCACGAGATCCAGGAGCGGTGGATCAGCGCCTTCGACCGGCCCCGGCTGAGTGCGCTGCACACCCTCAAGCAGAAAGCGGAATCCCTCATGAGCGCCGACCCGACCACCGACGCCGCCGCGGACCCGAACGCCGGGCCCCGCCCCGAGTTCGTCCACACCACCTACATCGCCGCGACGCCGGAAAAGGTCTGGCAGTGCCTGATGGACCCGGAGGCCACCGCGGCCTACTGGCACCACCACAACGTCTCCGACTGGCAGCCCGGTTCGTCCTGGGCGCACCGACGCCTCGACGGGTCCGCGGACGACGTGGTGGGCGTGGTGGTCGAGTGCGAGGCGCCCCGCCGCCTGGTCCTCACCTGGGCCGGCCCCGACGAGGACCGTCCGAACGGCCCGTCCCGGGTCACCTTCGAGCTCAAGCCGTACGGCGAGTCGGTCCAGCTCACCGTGACGCACGTCAACCTGCGCGACGACCAGGAGCACCGCCAGATCTCCGGCGGCTGGAACTTCGTCCTCGCCAACCTCAAGACCTACGCCGAAACCGGCCGCACCATCCCGGTCCCCTCCTGGGGCTGACCCCGCGACCGTTAACGCCGTTAACGCCCGCGCCATGAAGTCGCGCACCCGTTAACGGCGTTAACGCTCCCGGGCGTGCGGCCGGCCCCCCGACTACGCTCGCGGCATGGAGATCACCGTAGAGACCGTCAGCTCGGCGAGCCCCGAGCTGGTCCGTGCCTTCGAGCTGCTGCTCCCACAGCTGTCCGCCACGGCCGCCCCCCTCGACCGCGCGGCCGTGGAGCGGCTGGTGACGTCCGACGCAACCCGGGTGCTCGTGGCCCGGACGCCGGAGGGGATCGTCGGCTCCCTGACGCTGGTGCTGCTGCCGCTGCCCTCCGGTGTCCGGGCCCGCATCGAGGACGTGGTCGTCGACGCCGCCGCCCGCGGACGGGGCGTGGCCGGCCTGCTCACCCGCGAGGCCCTGCGGCTGGCGCAGGAAGCCGGCGCCCGGACCGTGGACCTGACCTCCCGCCCCGACCGCGAGGCCGCCAACCGCCTCTACGAACGCCTCGGCTTCCGCACCCGCGACTCGACGGTCTACCGCTTCGTGCCGGATGTTCGAGCAGAATAGTATCGCCAGAGATAGTATCGCTGGCGATACTATTCTTTGTGGGAGGCTTGGTGCGGCGTTTCATCGGGCGGGACCTGGAGCTGGACGTGCTCGGCAACGCGTTGCGGTCGGTGCACGAGGCCGTCGGCTCGCCGAAGCCGGGACAGTGCATCCTCATGCGCGGACGGCGGCGGGTCGGCAAGTCCAGCCTCGTCGAGGAATTCCTCCGGCGCACCGAGGTGCCCCACGTGTTCTTCACCGCGGCGGGTGGCACAGCGGAGGACGAGCTGGCGGAGCTGGCCGACACGGTCGCCGGCTCCACCCTGCCCGAGCGGACGCTGTTCTCGCAGGAGGCTCCGACACAGTGGAACGCCGCGTTCAGGCTGCTCGCGGAGATCCTTCCCGACGACAGGCCGAGCGTGGTCGTCATTGATGAGGTCCCGTACCTGATGGACCGCATCGACGCCTTCGAGGGCATGCTCCAGCGGGCGTGGGACCGACTGCTGTGCCGTAAACCCGTACTCCTCCTCCTGGTCGGCTCGGACCTGTCGATGATGGAGGCGCTGAACGACTACGACCGCCCCTTCCACCAGCGGGGCCGGGAAATGGTCGTGGGGCCCCTGACCCCGGCCGACATCGGCGAGATGCTCGAGCTCGAGCCGGCCGCGGCCCTGGACGCCACCCTGGTCACCGGCGGCCTCCCGCTGATCTGCGCGGAATGGCGGCCCGGGGCCGGGCTCTGGGACTTCCTGCGCGACTCGCTCGACAACCCGATCTCGGCACTGCTGGTCTCCGCCGAGCGCTCGCTCGCAGCCGAGTTCCCCCCGCAGGCCATGAGCCGGGAGGTACTGCGGGCCATCGGGAGCGGCGAGCGGACCTTCACCAACATCGCGCGCGCGGCCGGCGGCATCTCCCACACCACCCTGACCCGGGCTGCCGACCTCCTGACCGAGAAGCGGGTGGTGGCGGCGGAGCTGCCGCTCTCGCTGACGCCGTCGAAGGAACGCCGCTACCGCGTGGCCGATCCGTACCTGCGGTTCTGGCTCGCCTTCCTGGATCCGCACATGGCGGAGATCGAGCGGATGCGGGGGGACATCACCCTGAGCCGCATCAAGGAACAGTGGACGAGCTGGCGGGGTCGGGCGATCGAACCGCTCATCCGGGAATCGCTCGCGCGGATCCTGCCGGACGGGCTGCTGCCCGCCGCGCCGGCGATCGGCGGCTACTGGACCCGCAGCAACGACGTCGAGATCGACCTGGTCGGCGCCGACCGGGGGCCGGTGGCGAAGAAGCTGCTCTTCCTCGGTTCGGTCAAGTGGCTCGAGAACTCCGCGTTCGACGCCCACGACCTGGCCGCGCTCCAGAAGCACCGGGCCGCGATCACCGACGAACCGGTACCGCTCGTGGCGGTCTCCCGCAACGGAACCACCGGCTCCGTCCTCGGTCTCCAGGCGGTGTACGGACCCGAGGACCTGGTGGGCGCCTGGCGCCGGGGGTGAGGGGCCGATAGGGGCCCTGACCTGCGGAAGCGCAAGAAAAGCTCAAGTCTCTTGGTGGTGGGGGGCGGGGCGTTTAGCTTCCTCGCATGGAGATCACGTGGCATGTCATCGTCGAGGAGACCAAGGCCGAGTCGGCGGTCGTCGCCGGGGGGCCTGAGGGGTACGTGCAGGAGCTGTGGACGCTGTCGGTGTCCGAGGTGGTGGACGGGGGCGCGGAGCAGGCGCGGGCGCTGGCCGAGGAGTTGGCGCTGACGTACGTCCCCGAGTGGATGTCGTACGGCGACCGGGCCGGGGCCGCGCCGCAGCGCACCGCCTACCTCGAGGAGGGCGGCGGCTGGCTGGTCAGCCTCAAGCACCACCGCGGCCTGGACCGGGCGCACCTGCGCATCAGCGCCGCCCGCCGGATGCACCACGAGGCCGAGGCGCTGCCGCCGCGCAGCAGGTTCCTCTAGAACGGCACCAGGGCGCCGGGCTCCGGCCACGCGAGCGGGCCGGCCGCGGCCTCCGGCTCGTAGCGGCCGCCCAGGTGGGTGGCGAGGAAGCGCTCGGCCGCCGCGTAGAAGCGGAGCCGGTTCTCGGGGCGGGCCATGCCGTGGCCCTCGTCCGGGAAGAGCAGGTACTCGTGGGGGATGCCCTTGGCCGCCAGGGCGGCCACGATCTGCTCGCTCTCCGACTGCTTGACCCGCGGGTCGTTCGCCCCGTGCACGATCAGCAGCGGGATCCGGATGTCGTCCACCCGTGACAGCGGCGAGCGGGACCACAGGAACTCCGCGTCCGTCTCCGGGTGCCCGACCCGGCTGTGCATCTGCGCCAGCGCCGGGGCCCAGTACGCCGGGATCCCCTCGATCAGCGTCGCCAGGTTCGAGGGCCCGACCACGTCCACCGCGCACCGGAAGCGGTCCGGCGTGAAGGCCGCCCCCACCAGCGCCGCGTACCCGCCGTACGAACCGCCGTAGATCCCCACCCGGGCCGGGTCCGTGTACCCCTGGGCGATCGTCCAGTCCAGGGCGTCGATCAGGTCGTCGTGCATCCGGCCACCCCACTCGCGGTCGCCGGCGTTGACGAAGTCCTTGCCGTAGCCGGTGGAGCCGCGGAAGTTGACCTGGATGCAGAGGTAGCCGCGGTCGGCCAGCCACTGCGCCTCGCTGTCCAGCCGCCAGCTGTCCCGGGTCCAGGGCCCGCCGTGCACCTTCACCACGGCCGGCAGGTGCCGGCGCTCGGTGCGGGTGGGGAAGGTGAGGTAGCCGTGGAGGGTGAGGCCGTCCCGTGCGGTGAAGGAGAACGGCTCGATCCGGGTGAGCCCGGCGTCCTCCAGGGCGGGGCGGTCCGAGAAGAGGTACGTGCCGGTGCGGGCGGCCCGGTCGTACGTGTAGAAGCGGGTCGGGCCGCCGGAGTGGTCGTACGCCACCAGCCAGGTGCGGTCCGCGCGGTCGCGGGAGACCAGCCGCAGGTCCCCCTCGTCGAGCCGCCGCAGCGCGTCGAGTTCGGGCCCGGCGGCCGGGTCCAGCACCTGCCAGCGGGAGCGCTCCCCGGCGAAGGAGACCAGGGTGGGGCGGCGGGCGGCCCGCTCGCCGATGACCGAGGCCACGTCGTGGCACGGGTGCTCGGCGACCACCTCCAGTGCGCCGTCCGCCAGGTCCAGCCAGACCAGGCGGGTGGTGTTGGCGCCGGCCGAGGTGGTCAGCAGCAGCCGGGTGCCGGTGACATCGAAGCGCAGCGGCACCGTGGACAGACCGTCCTCGTGGTCCACCGCCAGCAGCGGGCGCCAGGGGGCGTCGGGGCCGCCGGCGTCCCGGACCATCACCGTCCGGCCGCCGTCGCGGCGGGTGGCGATCGCGGCCCGCACCTCCAGGTGGCGGTCGGCCACCAGGGCGGCGAGGCCGGGGTTGGGCAGCACCTTGGTCAGCCCGCCGTCCGCGATGCGCAGGGCGTACACGTCGTGGGCGCGGGGGTCGTCGAGGTTCAGGCCGATCAGGATGCGGTCCGGGACGTCCAGGTCGACGCCGACCAGCTGCGTCTGCACGCCGGGGAAGGGGGTGAGGTCGCGGATGTCGCCGGTCAGCGGATCGATGTCGTACAGCCGCCAGTTCTCGTCCCCGGCGCGGTCCTGGAGGTAGCCGAGGCGGGAGCCGTCGGGGGTCCAGAAGCAGGTGCGGATGCCGCGGCCTTCGTCGTGGGTGACGGGGCGGGCGTCCGCCGTGCCGAGGGTGGCGGTCCAGACGTTGAGGACGCCGTGGTGGGGGGCGATCCAGGCGAGGCGGGTGCCGTCGGGAGAGAGGGCGGGGGAGATCCGCTCGGGGTTGCCGAAGAGAGCGGCGCGGGGGATCGGCTCGGGCTCGGTCACCCCTGCGACGCTAGCCCCGCCGGGCCCTCGCCGCCCGCCGCCGCCCGGTCGGTTGAACGCCGCCGGCTCCGCGCGACCGCGCGTACCCGACTCCGCGTACGCCGCGCCTGTGCCTTGGGCCGGGCCCAGGCTTCGGGGCGCTGCCCCGGACCCCGCGCCTCAATCTCCCCCAGCTACCGCTGGGAGGTGCCCCCAGCGGGGCTGGATATGCGGGTCCCCCGCCCAGCGGGACGCAATGGGCGGGCCGGGCCCAGGCGTCAAGGGCCCTCGCAGGGACCCGTGGTCGTTCAAGTGATTCTTGGCGGCTGTTGAACAGGAAACGGTTCGGTTGAACGCGCAACTGGGGAGTCGGACGCTCAACGGCCGGTGGGCCGGGCGGTGTCGGAGGCCGTCCGGGACGGGGCGGGTCAGCGTTCGGGAGGGAGGAGGCCTTGTTGGACGGCTCGGACGCCGGCCTCGAAGCGGCTGCGCGCGCCCAGGCGGTCCATCAGTTCGGCCGCGACCCGCCGCACCGTCCGCGAGGAGACGCCGAACTTCTTGGCGATGGCCTCGTCCGTCAGGCCGTTGGCCAGCAGTTGCAGCACCTCCGCCTCCTGCCGCGGCAGCCCGCAGGGGTCCGGCGCGGGCCGCAGGCCGAACGGCGTGGCCGCCGCCCAGGTGGCCTCGAACAGCGCGCACAGCGCGGCCACGTTCCCCTCGCTCTCCACCAGGTCGGCCCCGGAGGCCGCGTCGGAGAGCTGCGCCGGCAGGATGGCCATCTTCCGGTCGATGATGATCAGCCGGGTCGGCAGCGTCGGCACGGTCCGCACCTCGCCGCCCTTCTCGTGCAG
The DNA here is from genome assembly GCF_040684615.1 of Streptomyces sp. NPDC089919. Lineage (NCBI taxonomy): Bacteria > Bacillati > Actinomycetota > Actinomycetes > Kitasatosporales > Streptomycetaceae > Streptomyces > Streptomyces sp. NPDC089919. The sequence continues at coordinate 6,503 of NZ_JBFBGK010000012.1, read as the reverse complement.
CCAGGTCACGTGCTCGACCATCGGCTGGTGGTTGCGGACGCTGTCCAGGTAGATCGTGCGCATCCGGATCCGCCGGCTCAGCAGGTCCTCGTTGGGCCCGCGGCTGGCCGCCAGGTCCTCGGCCCGGTGGGCGCCGCCCGGCGCGAAGGTCATGACCTCGGACTCCGCGGCCTGCCCCAGCTGCGCCAGGCGGCGGCGTATCTCGTCCACCCCGGTCAGCCGGTCCGCGGCCGAGGCCTTGCTGCCCACCGCCGCGTACTCGGCGATCAGTTCCGCGGCGGCGGCCTTCGAGGCCTCCACTCTGGACTGCTCCTCCGCGAGCCGGGCCTGCTGCCGGGCCAGCAGCAGCTCCATCGCCAGCCGCGGGGCCACCGGGCTGTAGCCGATGTCGGCACTGTCGGTCGGCCGGATCAGGGAGAGCTCGCTGAGCCGGTCCAGGGCCAGGCAGATCTCCTGCTCACCCGTGCCGTGCCGCACGGCCAGCTCCCGCACCCCTTCATCGGGATTCGCCAGCATCGAGCGGTAGACCTTTTCTGAAAGGGAATCAATTCCCAGGTTCACCAACACGCGCGCCCCCTGCATGGTGCTTGTGTGAAGTCGACAATGGCCGCCAGTGGGCGGCAGCCTAGCCCCCGTCGTCCACCACCCGGCAGTCGTCTCACGGCATTTGCTCGCAAAGCTTCCCGGTGGCTGAAATGCAGCGCCGGTGAAGAAGGCGCGGAAACCGTGCGGAGGCCGGCACCGGCCGCCGAATGGCCGCCCGCCGCGGCGTCCCCTTGTTGCCGTGTCATAAAGCGGACCGGTCGGTCACCGGCGGAGGGCGCGCCACCGGGCCAATGATGGGCGTATGTATCTCATCCACGCGCACCTGACCGCGAGCAGCGGGGCGTTCCTGCCCGGCGGGGCCGCCGCCATCGTCCGGGGGTACGCGCGCCCCGAGGAGCGCGTCGAGTACGTCTCGGCGCACCCGGAGGGCTTCCCGCAGCCGGTCCTGGGGCTCTACCTGCTCAGCGGCAGCCAGCAGGAGGCCGAGCGGGCCGCCGAGGCGGTGTGCAGGCGTGCGCTGTCGGCCAGTCCGGAGCTGCGCGACTTCGTCCTGCTGGCCTGCCGGGCGGCCGCGCCGCGGGCCCTGCGCGAGCCCTCCGCCGAGCGGTAGCCGGCCGCCGGCGGCGCCCCCACCTGCGGGGCAGGCCCCTGATCGGTCCTGTCCACAATGTGACACTTCCCGTTCAGGACAGGCGGAACCCCTTCCGTGCGGCAGTCGACTTTCGGCAGAGTTCCCCTCGTCGAAGCGACCACATTCGACACAGAGTGGCTAGAGGATCGCACGGCCCCATCGGGCCGCCGGCCCTGGATCGTTAACGGAGGGAAGTCCCCTTGTCTGCAATTCGCCGCCTCCTCGTCCTGTCCGTGCTGTGCATGGGCCCGCTGACCTCCGTGGCCGTAGCCGAGGGAACCTCGGCCGCCAGCGTCAAGGTCGAGGCCGCCGTCGCCGTGACCACCTCCGGCACCACCGGCGAAGCCCCCGACGACCTGACCTGGGGCCCCTGACCTGCACCCGAGGGCCGAGCGGCGTACGCCGCGGCCCGCTGCGCCGGCTCCCGCCGCGCCCCCGTCCGCGGGCCCGTTCCCCGGTCCTCCCGATTCTTCCGATTCTTCCGGCCGTCGCCGCCGGACCGCGGAGGAATTTCCCGGGCGCCGCGATGAATTGAGGATCGCCGAATTCCACGGCGAACTCGGTCGTATTCGGTTCTGCCTCATCGAGGAGTCGGCATGAGAAATCTTGAGCAGGCGGAGGGGACCGACACCGGGAATCCGGACCACCTGATCGCACTGCGGGACAAGGCCCTCCGGGAATTCCCCGTCGAATGGGTCCCGATCGACGACCTCACGGTCTCCTCGACCCCCCGCGTGGAGGGCGAGGACCCCGCCTACGCCCGCTCCCTGGCCGAGGCGGAGGCGGTGCTGCCGCCCATCCTGGTGCACCGCGCCACCATGCAGGTCCTCGACGGCGTGCACCGGCTGCGGGCGGCCCGCCTCCAGGGCCGCGACTGCGTCGAGGTCCGCTTCTTCGACGGCACCGAGGCGGAGTCCTTCCCCCTCGCGGTGGCCGTCAACGTCGCCCAGGGCCGGCCGCTCTCCTCGGCCGACCGCACCGCCGCCGTCACCCGCATCCTCGCCTCCCACCCGCACTGGTCGGACCGGGGCGTCGCCGCCATCGTCGGACTCTCCCCGCAGAAGGTCGGCCACATCCGCCGCCGCACCCTGGACCCCGCCCGGCAGGCGCCCACCCGGCTCGGCCGCGACGGCCGGGCCCGGCCGCTCAACTCCGCCCGGGCCCGCACCCTGGCCGGCGAGCTGATCCGGGCCAACCCCGCCGCCTCGCTGCGCCAGATCGGCCAGCAGGCCGGCCTCTCCCCGGCGACCGTGGCCGACGTACGGGCCCGGCTCGAGCGGGGCGAGGACGTCGTACCGCCGCAGCAGCGCGGGCCGGCCGCCGTACCGCCGGCCGAGCACCGCCGGGCCCCGGCCCCCGCGCCCCGCGCCGCGGACACCGTCCCCAAGTCCACCGGCCAACTGCTCGCCCTCTACGACAACCTGCGCCGCGACCCGTCCCTGCGCTTCAACGACAGCGGCCGCGCCCTGCTGCGGATGCTGGAGGTCTGCGCCCTGGTCGCCCGGGACCGCCAGCGCATCGCCTCCACCGTGCCGCACCACTGCAAGGGCCCGGTCTCGGAGCTGGTGCACGGCTTCGCCGACGTCTGGGCCGGGCTGGCCGAGCAACTGGCCGGGACGGAGCTGCTGGAGACCCGGTCGGTCTGACCGCCGCCGGCCGCGCGCCCCCCGAAGCCGTCCGCCGGCCCGCGTCGCGAAGCCCGCCCGAAGCGCCCCCCGATCTCCCCGCCCCCCGCCGTACCCCAAGGACCGAGGACCCCAGATGACCGTCGTCGACGCCTCCCCGCTCGCCGCCTCCCCGATCACCGCCGTCCCGCCCGCGCCCCGCCCCGACGCCCCGCAGCCCCAGACCGCCCAGGAGCGGGCCTGGATGGAGCAGGCGCTGGACCTCGCCGCCGCCAACGTCGCCGCCGGCGGCGGCCCCTTCGGCGCGGTCGTGGTGCGCGACGGCCTGGTGCTCGGCCGCAGCGGCAACCGCGTCACCGACTCCCACGACCCGACCGCCCACGCCGAGATCATGGCCATCCGCGCCGCCTGCCGCACCCTCCGCGACTTCCGGCTCGACGGCGCCCTGCTGATCAGCTCCTGCGAGCCCTGCCCGATGTGCCTGACCGCCGTCCTGTGGGCCCGGGTGGAGCGGGTGCTCTTCGCCGCCGACCGGCACGACGCCGCCGACGCCGGCTTCGACGACCTGGAGTTCTACCGGCTGCTGGAGCGCCCCCGCTCCAGCTGGACGGTGCCGGTGGCCCGGATGTCCCACGAGAAGGCGCAACTGCCCTTCGAGGCCTGGTCGGCCTGCGCCGACCGGATCGACTACTGACCCGCCCCCGTCCCCGGAGTACCGACCGCCGAGCCCGTGTGAGAAGGACGTTCCCCTCATGACCAGCCCCGTACCCGAGACCCCGGCCCGGCTGCGCGGTGTCGCCGCGCAGGAGCGGACCCTGGCCGCGGCCGACCCGATGACCGAGTGGTGGCACCCGGTCGGCTGGGCCGCCGAGGTCGGTGACCGCCCGCACCGGACCGTCCTGCTCGGCCGCCCCCTGGTCCTGTGGCGGGACGCCGACGGCACCGTCCGCTGCCTGCGCGACCTGTGCGTGCACCGCGGCACCGCGCTCTCCCTGGGCGAGGTGCACGACGGCCAGATCGTCTGCCCGTACCACGGCTGGCGGTTCGGCGGGGACGGCCACTGCACCGCCATCCCGCAGCTGCCCCGGGACCGCCCGGTGCCGGCCGGCGCCGCCGTCCCCGCCTTCGCCTGCGAGGAGCGGTACGGGCTCGTCTGGGTCTGCCTGGCCGAGCGGCCCCGGGCGCCGATCCCCGACTTCCCCGAGTGGGACCGGCCCGGCTTCCGGCACGCCCCCTGCCCGCCGTACACCTGGCGCTCCAGCGCGGCCCGGATGGTGGAGAACTTCACCGACTTCGGGCACCTCGGCTGGCTGCACGACGGCCTGCTGGGCTCCCGCGACGACCTGGTCGTACCCGAGCACACCGTCCGCCGGCGGGGTCACGAACTGCACTACGCGCTCTCGATGGACGTGCCCTCCGCGGACGGCGTCAACGACACCGGGGAGGACGGCGGCGGCGCCATGACCAACACGTACGTGCTGTCCCTCCCGCACGCCATCCACCTGCGCAGCCACTACCCCGACACCGGCCGCAGCCGGGTCCTGTTCTTCGCCGCCCAGCCCGTCGACGCCCACACCTCCACCGGCTACTGCTACCAGTCCAGGGACTTCGACCTCGACGGCGACGACCGGCGCTACACCGACTTCCAGGAGCTGCTGGCCGAGCAGGACCGGCTCGTGGTGGAGAGCCAGCGGCCCGAGCAGCTGCCGATGGACCTCGCCGACGAGCTGCACCTCAAGTTCGACCGGGTGGCCGTCGAGTACCGCAAGGCCCTGGCCGACCACCACTACCCCGCGACCGGACCGGCGCCCGCCTGCGAAGGGGCGCGAGAAGGGGACCTGGCATGGACGTGATGACGGCGATCCTGACCCGCCGCAGCGAGCAGGTGCTGTGCGAGCCGGCGCCCGGCGAGGCGGAGTTCGGCTACCTGCTGCGCGGCGCGGCGGCCTTCCCCGACCTGACGGGGCCCGGCCGGCCCGACCCCTGGCGGTGGATCCTGCTGCGCGGCGCGGACCGGTCCCTGCTGGCCGGCCGGCTGACCGGCGCGGGCACGGCGGGAGCGGGTACGGACCACCCGGCCGGAGCGGGTACGGACCACCCGGCGGTGCCGGGTACGGACGGCCGGGCCGGGGGCGTCGGGGAGGTCGCCCCCGGCCCCGGCGACGCACCGCTGCTCGCCGCCCTGGTGCACGCCCCGCGCCCCGGCGGCCCGCTCACCGCATGGGAACACCTGTCCGCCACCAGCGGGATGGTGCACGCGCTGATCCTGCTGCTGCACGGCCGCGGGTACGGCAGCACCTGGCACCTCGCCCGCCCCGCGGCGGCCGCCGGCCCCGCCGCCGCGCTGGGCCTGGCGGCCGGGGAGCGGCTGCTCGGGGGCCTGGCCGTCGGCACCCCCGCGGCCCGCCCGCCGGCGCGCCGGACCCTGCCCGACATCGCCGCCCGGCTCTCCGTCCTGACCCCCGCCGCCCCCGCGCACGCCCGCTGACCTCGTACCCCCGGTCCCCGCCGGGGCCGCCGGGGACCGCGGCGGGCGGTACGGTGGCCTACCAACTCGGCCGCGACGCAGGAGAGTCGGCGGGGGTTGGCAGCTCGTACCCATGTGAAAGGCGCCCGATGCCCGGCATCACCCGTGACGAAGTCACCCATCTCGCCCGGTTGTCCCGGCTGGAACTCAGCGAGCGGGAGGTGGGGCACTTCACCGGTCAGCTGAACGCCATCGTCGAGGCGGTGGCCCGCGTCGCCGAGGTCGCCGACCGGGACGTGCCGCCGACCTCCCACCCGCTGCCCCTGACGAACGTCGTGCGGGCGGACGAGGTCCGCGCCTCGCTCCGGCCGGAGCAGGCGCTGTCCGGCGCTCCCGCCCAGGAGCAGCAGCGTTTCAAGGTGCCGCAGATCCTGGGGGAGGAGTAGGCGATGACGGAGATCATCAAGCTGACCGCGGCCGAGACCGCGGCGAGGATCGCCGCGGGCGAGCTGACGGCCGTCGAGGTCACCGAGGCCCACCTGGCGCGCATCGAGGCCGTGGACGAGAAGGTGCACGCCTTCCTGCACGTGGACCGCGAGGGCGCGCTGGCCCAGGCGCGGGCGGTGGACGCCAAGCGCGCCCGGGGCGAGGAGCTGGGCCCGCTGGCCGGCGTCCCGCTCGCCCTGAAGGACGCCTTCACCACCGTCGGGGTGCCGACCACCGCGGGCTCCAAGGTCCTGGAGGGCTGGATCCCGCCGTACGACGCCACCTTGACGCGCAAGCTGAAGGAAGCCGACGTCGTCATCCTCGGCAAGACCAACATGGACGAGTTCGCCATGGGGTCCTCCACGGAGAACAGCGCCTACGGCCCGACCGGCAACCCGTGGGACCTGACGCGGGTGCCCGGCGGCTCCGGCGGCGGCTCGGCCGCGGCCCTGGCGGCGTACCAGGCCCCGCTGGCCATCGGTACCGACACCGGCGGCTCCATCCGCCAGCCGGCGGCGCTGACCTGCACGGTCGGGGTGAAGCCGACCTACGGCGCGGTCTCCCGCTACGGCCTGATCGCGTACTCCTCCTCGCTGGACCAGGGCGGCCCCTGCGCGCGCACGGTGCTGGACACCGCGCTGCTGCACGAGGTGATCGCCGGTCACGACCCGCTGGACTCCACCTCCATCGACGCGCCGGTGCCGCCGGTGGTCGAGGCGGCCCGCAACGGCTCGGTGGCCGGCATGCG